>NZ_JBJQJA010000012.1:0-120382 GCF_046487665.1 Escherichia sp. WS1152
GCGCGGTGGTCCCACCTGACCCCATGCCGAACTCAGAAGTGAAACGCCGTAGCGCCGATGGTAGTGTGGGGTCTCCCCATGCGAGAGTAGGGAACTGCCAGGCATCAAATTAAGCGAAAGGCCATCAGTCACGATGGCCTTTTTGCGTTGGTGAAAAAAATGCCGGGTGCGACGCTGGCGCGTCTTCTCCAGCCTGGGCAGGCACGGCAGGGGCGGCTTATTCCCCCACATACGCCAGATTCAGCAACGGATACGGTTTCCCCAAATCGTCCACCTCAGAGCGTCCCGTAACCTTAAAACCCACCTTCTTATAGAACCCAACCGCCTGCTCATTTTGCTCATTAACGTTGGTTGTCAGTTCCGGTGCCATCGAGAGCGCATGCTCCACCAGCATCCGACCCACGCCGCAGCCGCGCACATCAGGATCGATAAACAGCGCATCCATATGCTGCCCACTTAACAACATAAACCCAACCGGCTGATCCCGTTCATTAACCGCGACCCACAACGGTGCTTCCGGCAGAAAGGAACGAACCAGCTCTTCCAGCTCGGCCCGATACTCTGCTGATAAAAAATCGTGGGTGGCATCGACAGATCGACACCAAATCGCAACGAGTTCCTCCCCTTCCTCATGCTGTGAGCGGCGAATACTAATAACCATTTTCTCTCCTTTTCGTCATTCTTATATTCTAACGTAGCCTTTTCCTTGAAACTTTCTCACCTTCAACATGCAGGCTCGACATTGGCAAATTTTCTGGTTATCTTCAGCTATCTGGATGTCTAAACGTATAAGCGTATGTAGTGAGGTAATCAGGTTATGCCTATTCGTGTGCCGGACGAGCTACCCGCCGTCAATTTCTTGCGTGAAGAAAACGTCTTTGTGATGACAACTTCTCGTGCGTCTGGTCAGGAAATTCGTCCACTTAAGGTTCTGATCCTTAACCTGATGCCGAAGAAGATTGAAACTGAAAATCAGTTTCTGCGCCTGCTTTCAAACTCACCTTTGCAGGTCGATATTCAGCTGTTGCGCATCGATTCCCGTGAATCGCGCAACACGCCCGCAGAGCATCTGAACAACTTCTACTGTAACTTTGAAGATATTCAGGAACAGAACTTTGACGGTCTGATTGTAACCGGTGCGCCGCTGGGCCTGGTGGAGTTTAATGATGTCGCTTACTGGCCGCAGATCAAACAGGTGCTGGAGTGGTCGAAAGATCACGTCACCTCGACGCTGTTTGTCTGCTGGGCGGTACAGGCCGCGCTCAATATCCTCTACGGCATTCCTAAGCAAACTCGCACCGACAAACTCTCTGGCGTTTACGAGCATCATATTCTCCATCCTCATGCGCTTCTGACGCGTGGCTTTGATGATTCATTCCTGGCACCACATTCGCGCTATGCTGACTTTCCGGCAGCGTTGATTCGTGATTACACCGATCTGGAAATTCTGGCAGAGACGGAAGAAGGGGATGCATATCTGTTTGCCAGCAAAGATAAGCGCATTGCCTTTGTGACGGGCCATCCCGAATATGATGCGCAAACGCTGGCGCAGGAATATTTCCGCGATGTGGAAGCCGGACTAGGCCCGGAAGTACCGTATAACTATTTCCCGCACAATGATCCGCAAAATACACCGCGAGCGAGCTGGCGTAGTCACGGTAATTTGCTGTTTACCAACTGGCTCAACTATTACGTCTATCAGATCACGCCATACGATCTACGGCACATGAATCCAACGCTGGATTAATCTTCTGTGATAGTCGATCGTTAAGCGATTCAGCACCTTACCTCAGGCACCTTCGGGTGCCTTTTTTATTTCCGAAACGCACCTCAGGAGGTGAATAAATTTTATTCATATTGTTATCAATAAGTTATCAAGTATTTTTAATTAAAATGGAAATTGTTTTTGATTTTGCATTTTAAATGAGTAGTCTTAGTTGTGCTGAACGAAAAGCGCACAACGATCCTTCGTTCACAGTGGGGAAGTTTTCGGATCCATGACGAGGAGCTGCACGATGACTGAACAGGCAACAACAACCGATGAACTGGCTTTCATAAGGCCGTATGGCGAGCAGGAGAAGCAAATTCTTACTGCCGAAGCGGTAGAATTTCTGACTGAGCTGGTGACGCATTTTACGCCACAACGCAATAAACTTCTGGCAGCGCGCATTCAGCAGCAGCAAGATATTGATAACGGAACGTTGCCTGATTTTATTTCGGAAACAGCTTCCATTCGCGATACGGACTGGAAAATTCGTGGTATTCCCGCGGACTTACAAGATCGTCGAGTCGAGATAACTGGCCCGGTTGAGCGCAAGATGGTGATCAACGCACTGAACGCCAATGTGAAAGTCTTTATGGCCGATTTCGAAGATTCACTGGCACCAGACTGGAACAAAGTGATCGACGGGCAAATTAACCTGCGCGATGCGGTTAACGGCACCATCAGCTATACCAATGAAGCAGGCAAAATTTATCAGCTCAAGCCCAATCCAGCGGTTTTGATTTGTCGGGTACGCGGTCTGCACTTGCCGGAAAAACATGTCACCTGGCGTGGTGAGGCAATCCCCGGTAGCCTGTTTGATTTTGCGCTCTATTTCTTCCACAACTATCAGGCACTGTTGGCAAAGGGCAGCGGTCCCTATTTCTATCTGCCGAAAACCCAGTCCTGGCAGGAAGCGGCCTGGTGGAGCGAAGTCTTCAGCTATGCAGAAGATCGCTTTAATCTGCCGCGCGGCACCATCAAGGCGACGTTGCTGATTGAAACGCTGCCCGCCGTGTTCCAGATGGATGAAATCCTTCACGCGCTGCGTGACCATATTGTTGGTCTGAACTGCGGTCGTTGGGATTACATCTTCAGCTATATCAAAACGTTGAAAAACTATCCCGATCGCGTCCTGCCAGACAGACAGGCAGTGACGATGGATAAACCATTCCTGAATGCTTACTCACGCCTGTTGATTAAAACCTGCCATAAACGCGGTGCTTTTGCGATGGGCGGCATGGCAGCGTTTATTCCGAGCAAAGATGAAGAGCGCAATAACCAGGTGCTCAACAAAGTAAAAGCGGATAAAGCGCTGGAAGCCAATAACGGTCACGATGGCACATGGATTGCTCACCCAGGCCTTGCGGATACGGCAATGGCGGTATTCAACGACATTCTCGGCTCCCGTAAAAATCAGCTTGAAGTGATGCGCGAACAAGACGCGCCGATTACTGCCGATCAGCTGCTGGCACCTTGTGATGGTGAACGCACCGAAGAAGGTATGCGCGCCAACATTCGCGTGGCAGTGCAGTACATCGAAGCATGGATCTCCGGCAACGGCTGCGTGCCGATTTATGGCCTGATGGAAGATGCGGCGACGGCTGAAATTTCCCGTACCTCAATCTGGCAGTGGATCCATCATCAAAAAACGTTGAGCAATGGCAAACCGGTGACCAAAGCCTTGTTCCGCCAGATGCTGGGTGAAGAGATGAAAGTCATTGCCAGCGAACTGGGCGAAGAACGTTTCTCCCAGGGGCGTTTTGACGATGCCGCACGCTTGATGGAACAGATCACCACTTCCGATGAGTTAATTGATTTCCTGACCCTGCCAGGCTACCGCCTGTTAGCGTAAACCACCACATAACTATGGAGCATCTGCACATGAAAACCCGTACACAACAAATTGAAGAATTACAGAAAGAGTGGACTCAACCGCGTTGGGAAGGCATTACTCGCCCATACAGCGCGGAAGATGTGGTGAAATTACGCGGTTCAGTCAATCCTGAATGCACCCTGGCGCAACTGGGCGCGGCGAAAATGTGGCGTCTGCTGCATGGCGAGTCGAAAAAAGGCTACATCAACAGCCTCGGTGCACTGACTGGCGGTCAGGCGCTGCAACAGGCGAAAGCGGGTATTGAAGCAGTCTATCTGTCGGGATGGCAGGTAGCGGCGGACGCTAACCTGGCGGCCAGCATGTATCCGGATCAGTCGCTCTATCCGGCAAACTCGGTGCCAGCTGTGGTGGAGCGGATCAACAACACCTTCCGTCGTGCCGATCAGATCCAATGGTCCGCAGGCATTGAGCCGGGCGATCCGCGCTATGTCGATTACTTCCTGCCGATCGTTGCCGATGCGGAAGCCGGTTTTGGCGGTGTCCTGAATGCCTTTGAACTGATGAAAGCGATGATTGAAGCCGGTGCAGCGGCAGTTCACTTCGAAGATCAGCTGGCGTCAGTGAAGAAATGCGGTCACATGGGCGGCAAAGTTTTGGTGCCAACTCAGGAAGCTATTCAGAAACTGGTCGCGGCGCGTCTTGCAGCTGACGTGACGGGCGTTCCAACCCTGCTGGTTGCTCGTACCGATGCCGATGCGGCGGATCTGATTACCTCCGATTGCGACCCGTATGACAGTGAATTTATTACTGGCGAGCGTACCAGTGAAGGCTTCTTCCGTACTCATGCGGGCATTGAGCAAGCGATCAGCCGTGGCCTGGCGTATGCGCCATATGCTGACCTGGTCTGGTGTGAAACCTCCACGCCGGATCTGGAACTGGCGCGTCGCTTTGCACAAGCTATCCACGCGAAATATCCGGGCAAACTGCTGGCTTATAACTGCTCGCCGTCGTTCAACTGGCAGAAAAACCTCGACGACAAAACTATTGCCAGCTTCCAGCAGCAGCTGTCGGATATGGGCTACAAGTTCCAGTTCATCACCCTGGCAGGTATCCACAGCATGTGGTTCAACATGTTTGACCTGGCAAACGCCTATGCCCAGGGCGAGGGTATGAAGCACTACGTTGAGAAAGTGCAGCAGCCGGAATTTGCCGCCGCGAAAGATGGCTATACCTTCGTATCTCACCAGCAGGAAGTGGGTACAGGTTACTTCGATAAAGTGACGACTATTATTCAGGGCGGCACGTCTTCAGTCACCGCGCTGACCGGCTCCACTGAAGAATCGCAGTTCTAAGCAACAACAACCGTTGCTGACTGTAGGCCGGATAAGGCATTTACGCCGCATCCGGCAATCGGTGCACGATGCCTGATGCGACGCTTGCGCGTCTTATCATGCCTACAACCGTTGCCGAACGTAGGCTGGATAAGGCGTTTACGCCGCATCCGGCAATTCTCTGCTCCTGATGAGGGCGCTAAATGCCGCGTGGCCTGGAATTACTGATTGCTCAAACCATTTTGCAAGGCTTCGACGCTCAGTATGGTCGATTCCTCGAAGTGACTTCCGGGGCGCAGCAGCGTTTCGAACAGGCCGACTGGCATGCTGTCCAGCAGGCGATGAAAAACCGTATCCATCTTTACGATCATCACGTTGGTCTGGTCGTGGAGCAACTGCGCTGCATTACTAACGGCCAAAGTACGGACGCGGCATTTTTACTGCGCGTTAAAGAGCATTACACGCGGCTGTTGCCGGATTACCCGCGCTTCGAGATTGCGGAGAGCTTTTTTAACTCCGTGTACTGTCGGTTATTTGACCACCGCTCGCTTACTCCCGAGCGGCTTTTTATCTTTAGCTCTCAGCCAGAGCGCCGCTTTCGTACCATTCCCCGCCCGCTGGCGAAAGACTTTCACCCCGATCACGGCTGGGAATCTCTACTGATGCGCGTTATCAGCGACCTGCCGCTGCGCCTGCGCTGGCAGAATAAAAGCCGTGACATTCATTACATCATTCGCCATCTGACGGAAACGCTGGGGACAGACAACCTCGCGGAAAGTCATTTACAGGTGGCGAACGAACTGTTTTACCGCAATAAAGCCGCCTGGCTGGTGGGCAAACTGATCACGCCTTCCGGCACGTTGCCCTTCTTACTGCCGATCCACCAGACGGACGACGGCGAGTTATTTATTGATACCTGCCTGACGACGACCGCCGAAGCGAGCATTGTTTTTGGCTTTGCGCGTTCTTATTTTATGGTTTATGCACCGCTGCCCGCAGCGCTGGTCGAGTGGCTACGGGAAATTCTGCCAGGTAAAACCACTGCTGAATTGTATATGGCTATCGGCTGCCAGAAGCACGCCAAAACCGAAAGCTACCGCGAATATCTCGTTTATCTACAGGGCTGTAATGAGCAGTTCATTGAAGCGCCGGGTATTCGTGGAATGGTGATGTTGGTGTTTACGCTGCCGGGCTTTGATCGGGTATTCAAAGTCATCAAAGACAAGTTCGCGCCGCAGAAAGAGATGTCTGCCGCTCACGTTCGTGCCTGCTATCAACTGGTGAAAGAGCACGACCGTGTGGGCCGAATGGCGGACACCCAGGAGTTTGAAAACTTTGTGCTGGAGAAGCGGCATATTTCCCCGGCATTAATGGAATTACTGCTTCAGGAAGCAGCGGAAAAAATCACCGATCTTGGTGAGCAGATTGTAATTCGCCATCTCTATATCGAGCGGCGGATGGTGCCGCTCAATATCTGGCTGGAACAAGTGGAAGGTCAGCAGTTGCGCGACGCCATTGAAGAATACGGTAACGCTATTCGCCAGCTTGCCGCTGCTAACATTTTTCCTGGCGACATGCTGTTTAAAAACTTCGGTGTCACCCGTCACGGGCGTGTGGTTTTTTATGATTACGATGAAATTTGCTACATGACGGAAGTGAATTTCCGCGACATCCCGCCGCCGCGCTATCCGGAAGACGAACTTGCCAGCGAACCGTGGTACAGCGTCTCGCCGGGCGATGTTTTCCCGGAAGAGTTTCGCCACTGGCTATGCGCCGACCCGCGTATTGGTCCGCTGTTTGAAGAGATGCACGCCGACCTGTTCCGCGCTGATTACTGGCGCGCACTACAAAACCGCATACGTGAAGGGCATGTGGAAGATGTTTATGCGTATCGGCGCAGGCAAAGATTTAGCGTACGGTATGGGGAGATGCTTTTTTGAGTAAAGCTTCCATATAATTTTTCTCCGCAATGTATCGAGGGTTATCCGTAAAGCCAAAGCTTTCAGCCATCTTATTTAATGTATTAAGGATTAATTCAGCAATAACCCGGTGACCAAATTCAAAAGCCAACTCAAAGGCAGAGTATTTTTGTGGCGCTTTGTGTTGCCAAAAATCCATAATATCTTCAGCGGTAAATCCAAACAGGCGTGCATGGTCAGATAAAGCAAGATAAACCGTCTCTACAACGTTTTGTTGTTTATGCTGTATCGCTGAAAACAAACCGGGATATTCATTAGAATTATTTGCCAGGAGGAGGGGCTTCATATTTTTTTATCGAATTTAAACGTATTAAAAAGAGTGGGTAATGCGTTAAAAATAGTATTAATAACGTTCATATGTCCACTATTATAGGCAGTCAACATTTCTGTTCTATGTAGTTCTGGCATTTTCTGGAGTTGAATCATCAGTTGCGTAAGTTGGTGATTCTGACCAATTGCCATTAGCAAATTCATCGTTGCAGGTGATAATGGAGGGGTTATTTCATCCACAGATCCTTTTAACATCAATAGCTGTTCTTTCGGAAGTGCTGGAATTATTGCAACAGATTGGTTAATAATATGATCATTTGACCATTTCAGGAGGCTATAATCTACATTCATAAAATCCATCAGAGAATAGTGTTTAATATCCTCTTTGCTTTCGCTCATAATTCTTATTTTATCGTTAGTGACATTAGGATCATAAACCGAAACCACGTAATGGGTACATCCTTCAGTTGTGTTCTTTATTCTTAGCCGGACCGTCAAAGCATGGTTATCCACCAGTAATATGGCTGCCATAACACTGATGCCATTTGATTCCATCTTGTCAAAATATGCTTTCATAACTAGCCCGAAATCACCGCAGGCAGCAACGCAACGCCCCTCAGGACGGCTGGAAACCAACGCCAAAGTCTGGTTTTTGCATTTTTTGTTGAAGTGCGTGAGAAATTTTTCAGCTGAAGAGTAATCATCTTGATGGGGTTTGTAATCAACATTCTGATAAATATCATTAATATATTGTGCAGCAATGTGTCGGCATACTATACGGTTTTGGGGGCGCCCCGGAAAATAACATTGATCATTAAGTTTAACTCTTGGGAATTCTTTTTCTTTTCTAACTGAGTTTAGGTTTAATTCTTGTTTATCAAGAGTGTCTGAGCGTTGAGGTAAAATTTCCATTAGGTATTCTTCAAATATTGGAGCAATGGTTTGAGTGAGTGTCGTGTTTTCATTTTTATTAATTATCGTAATTTCTTTCTTATCAGCTTGTAAGACGGACGTGGAAAATTTAATGACAAAATCCTTGTTGCTAAAGATATGACGACCATTTTGTCTACAGTTCTCTGAGAAGCTTTTTAATAGAGGCGTCGCCAGCTCCTTGCCAGAAAATTTATCCTCGAGTTCTTTATAAAACAATTCACTCAGGGTTTGGTGTTCATTTGTCTGGGCTGTATTATTAATATTTGCAGAGAAAGAACTACGAGGGATACGAGTAATCATTTAAATATCTCATTGTTTATTGATGTCTTGAATTTTAACTATCAGAACAGTGAAAAAATTTAATATGATTACAAGTAAAGAAATATCATAAATCGCTCAATCTCATAATGCAGCCGTAAAAGTTTCGGTGGAATGAGATCTTGCGATTTTGTTAATGATTAAGTGGTTTGATGTTTAAAAATAATGCTGAGTTAATAAAAGTGTGTGAAGTGTATGACATTAAGTTATTTTGGCGTCAATGCGATTAACAGACACCCTTATTCTATTGCCACTCAGGTATGATGGGCAGAATATTGCCTCTGCCCGCCAGAAAAAGTCAGCGCATTCCACCGTACGCCAGCGTCACTTCCTTCGCCGCTTTAATCACCATCGCGCCAAACTCGGTCACGCGGTCATCGGTAATGCGTGAAATCGGTCCGGAAATTGAAATTGCGGCAAACGGTTCGCGGTGCTCATCGAAAATACACGCTGCAAGGCAACGTAGCCCCAGTGCATGTTCCTCATCGTCAAATGAATAACCCCGTTTGCGCGTTTGGGCGAGATCTTCTTTTAAATGCACAGGAGACACCAGCGTTGCGTGGGTATAGGCATGTAACCCTTTGCGGTGCAGCAGCTTCGTCACCTGTTCTTCGCTCAGTTGGGCTAAAAAGGCTTTACCCGCACCGGAAGCGTGCATCGGCAATTTACCGCCGATAGGCGCGGACATTCGCATCAGATGCGTACACTGTACCTGGTCGATAATAATCGCTTCGTGATCGCTTTGATCAAGCACCGCCATATTGACCGTTTCGCCAGACTCTTCCATTAAATTGCGCAGGATAGGGTGAACAATCGCTAACAAATTACGGCTCTGGAGAAAGCTGCTGCCGACCATAAAGGCATGTGCGCCGATTGCCCAATGTCCCAGTTCGCCGACCTGACGCACGAAACCCTGCTGTTGCATCGTGGTTAGCAGGCGGTGGGTCGTGGAATTGGGTAACCCGGCTTGTTGCGCCAGCTCTGTGAGTGCCACACTGCCATTGGATTCGGCAATCCACTCCAGTAATTTCAGGCCACGCGTTAAAGACTGAACCTGTCCAGTCGCTGGTGCGGTGGCAACGGCGGGTTTTCTGCCGCGTTTCGCGGGAATGGGTGCGACCATGACAGCCTCCTTTTTCTGTATCGTGGAAATCATTTTCATTTTTATTGTTAGCTAATGCAATAGTTGCTGCACTGATCCGATGAGTTAATGTTGAACAAATCTCATGTTGCGTGGTGGTCGCTTTTACCACAGATGCGTTTATGCCAGTATGGTTTGTTGAATTTTTATTAAATCTGGGTTGAGCGTGTCGGGAGCAAGTGTGAGCAGCAAAGTGGAACAACTGCGTGCGCAGTTAAATGAACGTATTCTGGTGCTGGACGGCGGTATGGGCACCATGATCCAGAGCTATCGACTGAACGAAGCCGATTTTCGTGGTGAACGCTTTGCCGACTGGCCATGCGATCTCAAAGGCAACAACGACCTGCTGGTGCTCAGCAAACCGGAAGTGATCGCCGCTATCCACAACGCCTACTTTGAAGCGGGCGCGGATATCATCGAAACCAACACCTTTAACTCCACGACCATTGCGATGGCGGATTACCAGATGGAATCCCTGTCGGCGGAAATCAACTTTGCGGCGGCGAAACTGGCGCGCGCCTGTGCTGACGAGTGGACCGCGCGCACGCCGGAGAAACCGCGCTACGTTGCCGGTGTTCTCGGCCCAACCAACCGCACGGCGTCTATTTCTCCGGACGTCAACGATCCGGCATTCCGCAACATCACTTTTGACCAGCTGGTGGCGGCCTATCGCGAATCCACCAAAGCGCTGGTGGAAGGTGGTGCGGATCTGATCCTGATTGAAACCGTTTTCGACACCCTTAACGCCAAAGCGGCGGTTTTTGCGGTGAAAACGGAGTTTGAAGCGCTGGGCGTTGAGCTGCCGATTATGATCTCCGGCACCATCACCGACGCCTCCGGGCGCACGCTCTCCGGGCAGACCACCGAAGCATTTTACAACTCATTGCGCCACGCCGAAGCTCTGACCTTTGGCCTGAACTGTGCGCTGGGGCCCGATGAACTGCGCCAGTACGTGCAGGAGCTGTCACGGATTGCGGAATGCTACGTCACCGCGCACCCGAACGCCGGGCTACCCAACGCCTTTGGTGAGTACGATCTCGACGCCGACACGATGGCAAAACAGATACGTGAATGGGCGCAAGCGGGTTTTCTCAATATCGTCGGCGGCTGCTGTGGCACCACGCCACAACATATTGCAGCGATGAGTCGTGCAGTAGAAGGATTAGCGCCGCGCAAACTGCCGGAAATCCCCGTAGCCTGCCGTTTGTCCGGCCTGGAGCCGCTGAACATTGGCGAAGATAGCCTGTTTGTGAACGTGGGTGAACGCACCAACGTCACCGGTTCCGCTAAGTTCAAGCGCCTGATCAAAGAAGAGAAATACAGCGAGGCACTGGATGTGGCCCGCCAGCAGGTGGAAAACGGTGCGCAGATTATCGATATCAACATGGATGAAGGGATGCTCGACGCCGAAGCGGCGATGGTGCGTTTTCTCAATCTGATTGCCGGTGAACCGGATATCGCTCGCGTGCCGATTATGATCGACTCCTCAAAATGGGATGTCATTGAAAAAGGTCTGAAGTGTATCCAGGGCAAAGGCATTGTTAACTCTATCTCGATGAAAGAGGGCGTCGACGCCTTTATCCATCACGCGAAGCTCTTGCGTCGTTACGGTGCGGCAGTGGTGGTAATGGCCTTTGACGAACAGGGACAGGCCGATACCCGCGCACGGAAAATCGAGATTTGCCGTCGGGCGTACAAAATCCTCACCGAAGAGGTTGGCTTCCCGCCAGAAGATATCATCTTCGACCCGAACATCTTCGCGGTTGCCACCGGCATTGAAGAGCACAACAACTACGCGCAGGACTTTATCGGCGCGTGTGAAGACATCAAACGCGAACTGCCGCACGCGCTAATTTCCGGCGGCGTATCTAACGTTTCTTTCTCGTTCCGTGGCAACGATCCGGTGCGCGAAGCCATTCACGCAGTGTTCCTCTACTACGCTATTCGCAATGGCATGGATATGGGGATCGTCAATGCCGGGCAGCTGGCGATTTACGACGACCTGCCCGCTGAACTGCGCGACGCGGTGGAAGATGTGATTCTTAATCGTCGCGATGATGGCACTGAGCGTTTACTGGAGCTTGCCGAGAAATATCGCGGCAGCAAAACCGACGACACCGCTAACGCCCAGCAGGCGGAGTGGCGCTCGTGGGAAGTGAATAAACGTCTGGAATACTCGCTGGTCAAAGGCATTACCGAGTTTATCGAGCAGGATACCGAAGAAGCCCGCCAGCAGGCTACGCGCCCGATTGAAGTGATTGAAGGCCCGTTGATGGACGGCATGAACGTGGTCGGCGATCTGTTTGGCGAAGGGAAAATGTTCCTGCCACAGGTGGTCAAATCGGCGCGCGTCATGAAACAGGCAGTGGCGTATCTCGAACCGTTTATTGAAGCCAGCAAAGAGCAGGGTAAAACCAACGGCAAGATGGTGATCGCCACCGTGAAAGGCGATGTCCACGACATCGGTAAAAATATCGTTGGCGTGGTGCTGCAATGTAACAACTACGAAATTGTCGATCTCGGCGTTATGGTGCCTGCGGAAAAAATTCTCCGTACCGCTAAAGAAGTGAATGCTGATCTGATTGGACTTTCGGGGCTTATCACGCCGTCGCTGGACGAGATGGTTAACGTGGCGAAAGAGATGGAGCGTCAGGGCTTCACCATCCCGCTATTGATTGGCGGCGCGACGACCTCAAAAGCGCACACGGCGGTGAAAATTGAGCAGAACTACAGCGGCCCGACGGTGTATGTACAGAACGCATCGCGCACCGTTGGTGTGGTGGCGGCGCTGCTTTCCGATACTCAGCGTGATGATTTTGTCGCTCGTACCCGCAAGGAGTACGAAACCGTACGTATTCAGCACGGGCGTAAGAAACCGCGCACACCACCGGTCACGCTGGAAGCGGCGCGCGATAACGATTTCGCTTTTGACTGGCAGGCTTACACGCCGCCGGTGGCGCACCGTCTCGGCGTGCAGGAAGTTGAAGCCAGCATCGAAACTCTGCGTAATTACATCGACTGGACACCGTTCTTTATGACCTGGTCGCTGGCCGGGAAGTATCCGCGCATTCTGGAAGATGAAGTGGTGGGCGTTGAGGCGCAGCGGCTGTTTAAAGACGCCAACGACATGCTGGATAAATTAAGCGCCGAGAAAACGCTGAATCCGCGTGGCGTGGTGGGCCTGTTCCCGGCAAACCGTGTGGGCGATGACATTGAAATCTACCGTGACGAAACGCGCACCCATGTGATCAACGTCAGCCACCATCTGCGTCAACAGACCGAAAAAACGGGATTCGCTAACTACTGTCTCGCTGACTTCGTTGCGCCGAAGCTTTCTGGTAAAGCAGATTACATCGGCGCATTTGCCGTGACTGGCGGGCTGGAAGAGGACGCACTGGCTGATGCCTTTGAAGCGCAGCACGATGATTACAACAAAATCATGGTGAAAGCGCTTGCCGACCGTTTAGCCGAAGCCTTTGCGGAGTATCTCCATGAGCGTGTGCGTAAAGTCTACTGGGGCTATGCGCCGAACGAGAACCTCAGCAACGAAGAACTGATCCGCGAAAACTACCAGGGCATCCGTCCGGCACCGGGCTACCCGGCCTGCCCGGAACATACGGAAAAAGCCACCATCTGGGAGCTGCTGGAAGTGGAAAAACATACCGGCATGAAACTCACAGAATCTTTCGCCATGTGGCCCGGTGCATCGGTTTCGGGTTGGTATTTCAGCCACCCGGACAGCAAGTACTACGCGGTAGCGCAAATTCAGCGCGATCAGGTTGAAGACTATGCCCGCCGTAAAGGTATGAGCGTCTCAGATGTTGAGCGCTGGCTGGCACCGAATCTGGGGTATGACGCGGACTGATTCACAAATCTGTCACTTTTCCTTACAACAAACAGGGCGCTCAATGAGTGCCCTGTCTCTTTATTAATATGAAACACTTATACTGGAAACAGGCTGGAATAATCTTAGCCGGAAAAACGAATGTCAAAAGGCACAGTAAAGATGCCAGTCAGCGTGTTTCCGGTCCTTTGGTCATTCAATTGCTTCAGGAACATATAACGATAAGGAGAACCTGAACTCGTGTTAACGCTGCTTCACCTGCTTTCTGCCGTCGCCCTGCTGGTCTGGGGGACTCATATTGTTCGAACCGGCGTAATGCGCGTCTTCGGCGCGCGTTTGCGTACTGTCCTTAGCCGGAGCGTCGAAAAAAAGCCGCTCGCCTTTTGCGCGGGGATCGGCGTTACCGCACTGGTACAGAGCAGTAATGCCACCACCATGCTGGTGACCTCGTTTGTCGCTCAGGATCTGGTAGCCCTCGCACCGGCTCTGGTCATTGTGCTGGGTGCAGATGTCGGGACGGCGCTAATGGCGCGTATTCTCACCTTCGACTTATCCTGGCTGTCACCGTTACTTCTTTTTATCGGCGTGATTTTTTTCCTCGGACGCAAACAGTCACGCGCCGGGCAACTGGGCCGCGTCGGTATTGGTCTTGGGCTGATTTTGCTGGCGCTGGAGTTGATTGTGCAGGCCGTAACGCCGATCACCCAGGCAAACGGCGTTCAGGTGATCTTTGCCTCGCTGACCGGCGATATTCTGCTGGATGCGCTGATTGGCGCGATGTTCGCCATTATCAGCTACTCCAGCCTTGCTGCTGTACTGCTGACCGCGACTCTGACCGCCGCAGGCATTATCTCCTTCCCCGTGGCGCTCTGTCTGGTGATTGGTGCTAACCTCGGTTCCGGTCTGCTGGCGATGCTCAACAACAGTGCCGCCAATGCCGCAGCCCGCCGTGTCGCGCTGGGTAGTCTGCTGTTTAAGCTGGTGGGTAGCCTGATTATCCTGCCGTTTGTCCATTTGCTGGCAGAGACAATGGGGAAGTTGTCATTGCCAAAAGCGGAACTGGTGATCTATTTCCACGTCTTCTACAACCTTGTACGTTGCCTGGTCATGCTGCCATTTGTTGACCCGATGGCACGGTTTTGCAAAACGATTATTCGCGATGAACCGGAACTGGATACCCAGCTACGGCCCAAACATCTGGATGTCAGCGCGCTGGATACGCCCACGCTTGCTCTGGCGAACGCCGCGCGCGAAACCCTGCGCATTGGCGACGCCATGGAACAGATGATGGAAGGGCTAAATAAAGTGATGCACGGCGAGCCACGGCAGGAGAAAGAGCTGCGTAAGCTGGCAGATGATATCAACGTTCTCTACACCGCCATTAAGCTGTATCTGGCGCGGATGCCAAAAGAAGAGTTGGCGGAGGAAGAGTCGCGCCGCTGGGCGGAGATCATCGAAATGTCGCTCAACCTTGAACAGGCCTCCGATATCGTCGAGCGCATGGGCAGCGAAATTGCCGATAAATCGCTGGCAGCACGGCGGGCATTTTCGCTTGATGGCTTGAAGGAACTGGATGCGCTCTATGAGCAATTGCTCAGTAATTTAAAACTGGCAATGTCGGTGTTCTTCTCTGGCGATGTCACCAGCGCTCGTCGTTTGCGTCGCAGCAAACATCGTTTTCGCATTCTTAATCGCCGCTATTCCCACGCCCACGTCGATCGCCTGCATCAGCAAAACGTGCAGAGCATTGAAACCAGTTCGCTACATTTAGGCTTACTGGGAGATATGCAGCGCCTGAACTCGCTGTTTTGTTCGGTGGCTTACAGTGTGCTGGAACAGCCGGATGAAGATGAAGGACGGGACGAGTATTAATATTGTGAATCCTGTAGGCCTGATAAGACGCGTCAAGCGTCGCATCAGGCACTATGAACAAGATGCCGGATCATGCATCCGGCAATTCACTTAAAAACGGTGACCAGCTTCTAGCGGCACCGCTTCTTCACCAGCCTTAAACACATAAGTGGTGTTCGGGCCACCCAGCGTAGCGTGACCTTTACTCACTGTGATCCAGTTACCTTCCGGTAGACCAATAATCGTCAGTTCTGGCGCGACGACCAGCAGTTCGCGAATACGCTGCTCACGGGTTTCACCTTTATGGCCTTCCGGCAGCGCGTTGGTGAAGTGCGGGTTGATTTGCAGCGGGAACAGATTTAGCGCATCGAAACCTTGCGGATCGACAATCGGCATATCGTTGGTGGTACGAATGGTTGGGCAAGCAAGGTTAGCGCCTGCGCTCCAGCCAATATACAGCGCACCACGTTTAACCACGTCAGTAATTGGTGCCAGCAGCCCGCGCTCGCGGCACTGTTTCAGCAACTGGAAAGTATTCCCGCCCCCGACAATCACGATCTCAGCATTTTCAATCGCGGCAACGGGATCGACAACGCTATGAATACCGGTGACAGAAACACCCAGCGGAGCGAGAACCGCAGCCGTTTTCGCTGTGTAATCATCCCAGGTCTGCGTTACGCCAGCGAAAGGGATAAACACCGCTGAGCGGCGACCCTGCAACTGTTCAGCAATTAGCGGCAGTGCATGTTCCAGCCAGGCTTTACCCGGCAGCGTCGAGTTACTCAATAAAAGCAGTTCCATTACTTCTCCGGTTAGTAAGAAATCACGGAAGGAATGCTACCACTGCGAATTTAACCACTTACTGACATGGCTCACGATGTCACGTATTGCACAGGCGCTGAGACTGATGACAAACACAGCATTGCCTGATGCGCTACGCTTACCTGGCCTACCAGATAACTGCAATATATTGAATTTTCAAAATTATGTAGACCGAATAAGGCTTCATTCCGCATCCGGCATAAACAATGTGCACTTTGCCACCAATTTGAGCGCCCCTTAAGGCGCTGATATTTTTTATGCTTCTCGTGCAAATTGTGCTGCTTCAGCAATCAGCAGCACATCCGGTCGCGAAGTTGCTGGTGCGACCAGCCAGCGACATGCAGAGTTGAGTAACGCGATTAATCATGGGAAATTGCCTCTGCATGAGTGAGCAGATATTGCTCCGCCTCACCGGACCAGATCCCCTGATGACGCGTCAGAATCGCCGCCAGTGCTTGATCCTGAATCTGCGTGAGTGACGTCAGCGGCAGGTATTTCCCGGTATACACCAGCTTTTTGCCGCCGCCGACGGCAGGTAATTCAAGCGTGGTTTCGCCCGCGGCATTCAGCCCAAGAATATGTGTTACCACTTTTGCGGCCTGCACTTTTTTCTCTTCAATCAATTTGACCGCTGCGCGCATGTCGTCGGTATTGCCGCCTGACGTGCCCACGTAGTGGGTAAATGCATAATGCACATCGTAGAAATTAATTGGCGCGCTGAAATGTTTATCCTGCGGTCCGGCGAAGAAATTCAGGCAACCATCTGTCGCCAGCAAGGAAGAGGCGAGAGTCACCAGTCCTTCATTAGGCACAAAGACGAAAATATCATCGAAGCCGTGACCGCCACTCAGCGCCATTAGCGTATCAAATGCTGCATCGGTGGCATTGAGATAATGAATCAGTGTTTGCGGTTCTGATGGATAGTGCTTGCGCGCATAACTCAATTTATCGTTGTCGGTATCGGTAATGACGAGCAGCGACGGGTTAACGGGTCCATGTAGCGCATAATCAATCGCCAACAGTCCCATTGGTCCGGTGCCGCCGAGGATCAGCGTGCGCCCTTGCGGGCGAATCCCCATCGTGTGGTTATAACTACCTTCCTGAAGATGATAGTTGGCGTTGAACGCGCCAATCACGCAGGAAAGCGGTTCAACCAGCGAGCCTTCAAAGTAGGTTTCGCCTTCGTATGCCAGCAGGCAATCTTGTTCCATAACCTCATTTGGGATAACCACATGTGTGGCTTCACCACCCACCCACGGGAAGGAGTAGCCGGGGCAGTCCGGGCGGTCGGGGAGTTGCAGGTTGGCCTGTATTACATAACGTTGACCCGGCTGGAATTTGTGCTGCCACTTTTTACCCACGGCCAGAATATCGCCGCAAAACTCGTGGCCGATGATGATTGGGTTGGTCGCCACATCGTCGGGTACTTTTTTATGGTTTTCACCCAGGTTGGCCTCTTTCCAGGAAGAGAGGCACAGGCTGTCAGTGACCACCGTCGCGAGGATTTCATCCTCCTGCATTTCAGGAAGATCAAAGGTTTCCAGGCGTAAATCACGTTTACCATAAAGACGCAGAGCTGTTGTTTTCATAAACCACCTTATGTTGAGCGATGGCCCCGGCAGTCGTGCCGGGGCGAAGAATCAGGACAGGAAGCCCAGCGCATTGCCGATAATCCCTAAGCCAAACAGGGCGAAAATCAGCCATACCGGGTTAATTTTTTTGTTGAGCAGACGAACCATTAGTAGCGTCAGACCGAGCGCCAGCAAACCAGGGCAAAGTTGGTCGAGAATGTTCTGCACGGTCATGGTGACGGTGGAGCCATCGGCGGCATGCGTTTGTGAAACCACCAACGGTACGTTGATTGACGTCCATTTGGTGACCAGCACGCCCATCACAAACAGTCCGAGAATCGACGCGCCTTCGGTGAGTTTTTGCAGCACATTCCCGCCCATATCGCTGACGATATTCACCCCTTTGCGAAAGCCGAGCTGTAGGCCATACCACTTCATCGCCAGACGCACCGCATTGAAAATAAAGAAGAACAGCAGCGGGCCGAGAATGTTGCCCGAAAGTGCCAGAGATGCGCCGAGCGCGGCGGTAATCGGGCGCAGCGTTCCCCAGACCAGTGGATCGCCAACTCCTGCCAATGGTCCCATCAGACCGACTTTGATGCCGTTAATGGTACCGTCATCAATTTCCGCGCCGTTGGCCCGCGCCTCTTCCATGGCGGCAGTGACGCCGATGACCGGGCCACATACGGCTGGCGTGGTATTGAAGAACACCAGGTGTCGCCTGAGCGCCGCAACCTGATCCTCTTTTAATGGGTAAAGTCGCTTGATGGCGGGGATCATGTCGTAGCAAAAACCCAGCCCGTGAATACGTTCAAAGTTAAAGGACGCCTGTTGCAGGTTGGAGCGCAGAAACATGCTCACCAGATCGCTGCGTGTAATTTTTCTCTGTTCCATGATGGCTCCGTTAATCGTCAAGTTGGTCAAGGGCGGTGGAGGCGGTGGCCTGGAGTTGAGGTTCAGCTTTACGCCACTGTGGATTTAGCTGGATGTAGACCAGGGCCATGATCACGCCGACGCCACCGAACGCCAGCAGACTGAGATCGAGGTAGCCACCTGCGAGGAAACCGAGGAAAAAGAAAGGCATCAAATATTTCACGCCCATCATACGTAGCACCATGGCGTAACCGACCACCACGATAAAACCGCCAGCAATCTGTAGTCCTCGGGTCACAAATTCGGGAATGGCGTTTAACATATTGCTCACCATATCGGCGCTGACGAACAGCGAGACAATCAGTGCCGGAATAGCAACGCGCAGCGCCTGCACGCCAAGCGCGGAGACATGCAGAATATCGAGAGTGCGAAACTGCGCCTCTTCCGCTGCTTTATCCGCCGCGTGCTGGAACACTACGGTGATGGTACGGGCAAACACCGTCAGCACCTGGCCTGCCGCAGCCACAGGCAACGCGATGGCGATTCCGGTGGCGATGCTTTGCTGACCAACGATAACCAGAATGGCGGAGATTATGCTGGCGAGTGCAGAGTCCGGAGATTGCGCCGCGCCGACGTTCATCCAGCCGAGAGCTATCAATTCCAGCGTACCACCGAGTATTATTCCGGTTTTTAAATCACCGAGAATTAAACCAATCACCGTACAGGCAATTAACGGGCGATGAGTCTGAAATTCATCCAGCACGCTGCCCATTCCGGCAATACAGGAAAAAAGAAATATAGCAATAATTTGTAGGGTACTTATTTCCATGATTTGTCACCTTTTAAGTGTCGTCATCCCTGCCTGTTAAAGCATATGTACACAGGCGCTATTATTTAATTTGCGATTAACTGTTCGTTTATTTTGTCGATAATATTGATTGAGGGATCTGACGCTACGACGCGTAAATCCAATATGACGCCAAGATTATTTAACTCATGAAATGCGTTAATATCATCATCATCTAATGAAACCGCTTTGGTTAACTGTTTTTTACCGGGCCGCCAGGCCATGCCGCCAATATTCAGGGTGCCTATTTTTACCCCCTGGCGAACCATCGCTAAGGCATCCTGTGGGCGAGTGAAAAGATAAAAAACGGTTTCGTCCTGATATTGCGGGTTGTGATAAACCGCGATGGCTTTTTCAATATTGACCACGTTAACCTTCATTCCCGGTGGCGCAGCCTGACGCAATAATGTCCGGCGAACTTCATCGTTATAAACTTCGTCATTGCAGATAATAATGCGCTGGGCGTTAGCCACTTTCGACCAGACGGTAGTGACCTGACCATGGATCAGGCGGTCATCAATGCGGGCGAGCGTAATGTTCATCAGAAATCCTCCTCTGTCGTTGCCAGTTGTTTCCAGACAACGCAGGTTTGCTTTGCGATTTGCGTCAGGTGTTCACACAGTTCATCAACATTCATGCTGTCCTGGTTATCAACCAGTTCGAGCGCCAGCGGCAGAGAAAGTCCGCTGATTACCCGCAGACGAGGATTGCGCATCGCAAGCATCGCTGCCGCATTCCACGGGCTGCCGCACTGTAAATCCACGGCAATCAGCCACTCATCTTGATTGTGAATGCTTACTAACTTTTTCAGCTTTGCTACGATGTCTCCGGCGTTTTCACCGGGCACAAATTCAACGGCTTCAACATTGGTGTTGCCGTAAACCATCTGAACCGATTCCAGCATGGCGCAAGCTAATTTGCCGTGGGCACAAAAAATGGCGTTGACCATAAAGCCTCCTTATCCGCGCGTTTTGCCGCCCGCAATGTTAGTGGTTACTCCGGTGATGTAGCTGGCGCGTTCAGACAGCAGATAACAAACAAAATCAGCGACTTCTGCTAATCTTCCGGCGCGCCCAATAGGAATGGCGTTTTTGGTATAGCCTTCACGCAGCTGCTCGACGGTGATATTGCGCGTCCACGCCAGCGCTTCTTCATATTCCGGCGTGCGCAGTCCTGTTTTTTCCAGAATCCCCGGCGCGATACCGACCACACGGATACCGTGTTTACCCAGCTCTTTCGACCAGGAGCGCGTGAAGCTATTGAGCGCGGCTTTGGTAGCGGCGTAACAGCTTTGTCCTTCTGAGCCTTCCAGTCCACTTTCTGAGGAAACATTCACAATCACGCCATCATGTTGTTTGACCATCTGTCGCGCCACCGCCTGCGACATCAGAAAAACGCCTTTCTGGTTGATATTGACCATTTTTTCGAATGCAGCTTCGTTGAGTTCATACTTCCCGGCAGGCGCTTTCTCATCGACCAGCAGACGCGGGAAATTGACCCCGGCGTTATTGACCAGACCGTCGATGCGACCAAAACGCTGGATAATTTCCGCTACCGTATGATTTACCTCTTTGGCGCTGGAAATATCGGTCGGCCAAAACTGATAGCCTTTATGACCTTCATATTGACCATCGCCACCGTGAATATCTACCATCTGTACGTTTGCGCCTTGTGCTAATAATTCCTCTACAATCGCCAGACCAATACCGGATGCGCCGCCGGTGACGATAATGATTTTATCCTGCAAATTTAACCACGTTTGCATAACAGACTCCTGATTTTAGATAATAGGGACCCGCCGTAATTTTTATTACGGTAAACATCGGGAAGATTTTTATTTCAGTAATAGTTCAGCTGTGCTGCTATTCGTTACCAGACAATTAATATATTTTCCACGCAGTGCACCAACAATTCCGCTGTATTTTTCTGCACTCATGGCAATGCCAATGGAATACCGCGCCTGCTTTAATTTATTCATTTCGATAGAGAGTGTTTTTTCGCTCATATTCGTTTCAACCATTGCGCCGTGAATATCAAAAAAGCGCGAGCAAATATCGCCAGCAACCTGGCGGGCATTCAGGTCGTCACTCTCTTCACCACCATAAAACGCATGCCAGTTAGCGCCGTCGCGAATGGCCGGTGAGCCAATTCCCACCAGGGCGACATCCAGATTATCCCAGTAGGCAGAGATGGTTTTAAAGTGCTGAGACTGCATGATCCCATTACGAATTAATGGGTTATCCAGTAGAGCCGGAAAATCCGCGAGATGCGATTCCCCTTTCAGCTTCGCTGCCGCGCTGTAGGTTAATGTGTTTACGTGATAGCGGCTTTCGAGTTTACCGGACGGTCCGCCAATAATTGGTACGCAGATTAACTGCCGCGATTGCCCCGCCTGCGGCAAGTTTTCAACCAGTGCGCTCACCGCGCGACCCCAGGAAAAACCGACAATATCGCCAGGCTCCAGCAAGCGATCCAGCAGTTGCGCGCCGTGTAACCCCATCATCGCCAGTTGAGTCTCTTCATCCTCATCATTTCCCGACACCACCACAACGTCTTTCAGGCCAAACTTTTGCTTCAGTTGCTGCTCCAGCCAGAGATTTTCGTTGTAGTCATAGTTGATGGCGATGGTGACAATTCCCTGATCGCGGCCTCGTTTAAGCAAGCGGCTGATGGTGGTGCGGTAAATACCCAGTTCGCGCGCGATTTGCGCCTGCGTCATATCCTGTTCGTAATAGAGTTGGGCAATCTTCACAATCAAACGGATATCGTCACTGTTTTCCATTGCCGCCTCCTGGTTCTGCACATTTGTGCAAATACGCTTTCTCACCGCTTGATCTGATATAACCCCATCATGATGGCCTTTCAAAGCGATTTTTCACTCTTTGCATGGGGAGAAATAGCGCTTTCTCTTGCACATTTGTTTCTCTGCGTAGTAGTTATCAGCACAGGTGTGCAGCGATTCGTAATATGTTGATTATCCTTATTTTGCCACGCAAATTTGCATTGTACTTCCGGAGACACTTTTGTGATAAAAGGCGCGGCAGATCACATTTAATTTCGACGTTGCCGCATAACTCTGTTTTTCCCTGCTAAGAGGTACGGTATATTCCGCGTTTTACAGGAGAATTTATGCTGCCCGACTCATCAGTCCGTTTAAATAAATACATCAGCGAAAGCGGAATTTGCTCACGCCGCGAAGCGGATCGCTATATCGAGCAAGGCAATGTGTTCCTTAATGGCAAGCGAGCCACCATTGGCGATCAGGTGAAACCCGGCGACGTTGTGAAAGTAAACGGTCAGTTGATTGAGCCTCGGGAAGCCGAAGATTTGGTACTTATCGCCCTGAACAAGCCCGTCGGTATTGTCAGCACCACCGAAGATGGCGAGCGCGATAACATTGTCGATTTCGTTAACCACAGCAAACGCGTGTTCCCGATTGGCCGCCTGGATAAAGACTCCCAGGGGCTGATTTTCCTCACCAATCACGGCGATCTGGTGAATAAGATCCTGCGTGCTGGCAATGATCATGAAAAAGAGTATTTGGTAACGGTCGATAAACCGATTACCGATGAATTTATTCGTGGTATGGGGGCGGGAGTGCCGATCCTCGGGACGGTGACGAAAAAGTGCAAAATCAAAAAAGAAGCACCGTTTGTCTTCC
Organism: Escherichia sp. WS1152; assembly: GCF_046487665.1. NCBI lineage: Bacteria > Pseudomonadati > Pseudomonadota > Gammaproteobacteria > Enterobacterales > Enterobacteriaceae > Escherichia > Escherichia sp. WS1152. Next base: position 23,041 of record NZ_JBJQJA010000012.1, read on the forward strand.
GCATTACCCTGGTGCAGGGGTTGAACCGTCAGATCCGTCGCATGTGTGAGCACTTTGGTTACGAAGTGAAAAAGCTGGAACGTACGCGCATTATGAACGTCAGCTTAAGCGGCATTCCACTGGGGGAGTGGCGCGATTTAACCGACGATGAGTTAATCGACCTCTTTAAGCTCATTGAAAATTCCTCTTCCGAGGCAAAACCTAAAGCGAAGGCTAAACCGAAAACGGCGGGCATCAAACGTCCAGTCGTTAAGATGGAAAAAACGGCGGAAAAAGGCGGTCGCCCGGCGTCCAACGGTAAGCGTTTTACCTCGCCGGGGCGTAAAAAGAAGGGACGCTGATTAACGCCTCAGACTGATGAAAACGTCCAAAAAGTGCTCGGACAGTCCCCTCGCCCCTTCGGGGAGAGGGTTAGGTTGAGGGGAAGATTGTGTCCACACAGACGAGTGAAAATCTCAGGCGTTGATTGTTCATTAGCGCCTGCCGCGCGTCGACGTATTTGCTGACCAGCTAAATGACGCTTCAGGATCCGGTTTATAAGCCTGCTTTTTCTTTAACTGGCGGGCTTTTTTCGCTTCAGCCTCACGCTCGACCATTAATTTATCGATGTACTCTTTCTTAATGCTGTTGGTTTCGGAGTTGGTCAGTACGCGACCATGCGCAATCCGCGCCCGATCCAGCAGTGTTTTAAGTTCACGCTGCTCGCGCTCAGTCATCTCTTTTTGGGTAATACGGGGGAGTGCCATGATGGTGCCCTCAGTGAGCCAGAGAGTTCAGTGTACGGGAATTCGTTTGCGAGCAGAACTGATAATATTCATTTTGCCTTCTCTTAACTATTTATCTCTTTCGATAATTAATTAGAGATGCAGATAAAAAAATTAAAGGCAATTATTCTCCGATAAAGACGCTGGTTAACAGAGTACAGGCTCGTTTATTGATGAGCATAGTGACAAGAAAATCAATACGGCCCGAAATATAGCTTCCAGGCCATACAGTATTTACTCAAACAAATTAAAATGCAGCTTCTGCACCACCTGCTCGGCATCTTCGCCGGGCACCAGGAAGCACAGGTTATGGCTGGATGCGCCGTAACAAATCATGCGAATGTTGAACGGTTCCAGTACGCCGAATACCTCTTTGCCAACGCCGCAGGCTTTTGACAGGTCATTGCCAATCAACGCGACCAGCGCCAGACCTTCTTCCACCTCCACCCGGCACAGTGCGGAAAGCTCCATCAGCAGAGATTGCGTCAGCAACGTATCGCCAGTGGAGGTTGAACCGGTGGTATCAAGGGTTAATGCCACGCTCACTTCTGACGTGGTGATTAAGTCTACCGAAATATTATGCCGCGCGAGGATGCCGAAAACTTCCGCGAGGAAACCGCGAGAATGCAGCATATTCAGGCTGTGCAAAGTGAGCAGAGTCTGATTGCGACGAAGCGCCAGCGCGCGGAACAGCGGCGGATTTTCAGTTTTATTGCACACCAGCGTACCACCTGCGCGTGGGTCTTTGCTGGAGCCGACAAAGACCGGGATATCGCTGCGTACTGCGGGTAGCAACGTTGCCGGATGCAGTACTTTTGCACCAAAAGTTGCCATCTCTGCCGCTTCGGCAAACGCGATTTCATCAATGCGTTTTGCTGCGGAAACCACGCGTGGATCGGTGGTGTAGATGCCCGGGACGTCGGTCCAGATATCAACACGAGATGCGTGTAAAGCCTCCGCCAGCAAGGCTGCCGTATAATCGCTGCCTCCACGGCCAAGCGTCGTTGTTCGACCTTTATTTTCGCTACCGATAAATCCCTGGGTGATCACTAAGCCTTCATTGAGGCGTGGGAGCAGCTGCAGCGCGGCCAGTTCCGCCAGCGCGGCTACATCTGGCTCTGCACGACCAAATCGGTCGTTGGTACGCATCACTTTACGTACATCAAACCACTGTGCCTGAACATCGCGTTCGCGCAGGATCTCAACAAACAGCAGGGTCGACATCAGCTCGCCGTGGCTGACCAGTTCATCTGTCAGCGCCGGAGACGTTGCCAGCGCCGCCGCTTCTGCCAGAACAGTAATGTTCTCCAGCAGACGTTCAATCTCTTCACGGATAACGTTCGGGTAACGCAGACGTTCCAGAATGGCAAACTGGATGTTGCGAATAGCGTCGAGTTTTTCGAATCGCTCGCCAGGTTCCAGCCCTTCCGCTAAAGCGACCAGCAGATTAGTGATACCAGCAGAAGCCGAGAGGACTACTAAACGCACGTTGGCATCAGAAAGCACAATATCAGCGCTGCGGTTCATGGCGTCAAAATCAGCTACGCTGGTACCGCCAAATTTGGAGACAACAATTTCAGACATAACTACCTCGTGTCAGGGGATCCATTTTCAGCCTTGGCACAAGGGAAGAGCGGAAGACGGGTGGGCGCAGAGCGATACTTCGCTACTATTTTCACCCAGAAGTGCTCCACCACTTGCGAAACGCCCGACTGCGAACGCTTCTGGTGACAACCCAGGGGATTCAGCCCCTGTAGCCGATGATGAACGTGGCCAGCCGTTCAATCACCTCGGCGATGCACCCCCTCAGGTGTTATCACAGGACTGGCTCCTCCAACACCGTTACTTGGGCAACGCGCCTCTTCTGGCCTGCGCTAGCGCAGGTAGTACATTTATAAATAAAGGGTGAGCGGGGCGGTTGTCAACGACGGGGTCATGCGGATTTTTCATCCACTCCTGGCGGTCAGTAGTTCAGCTAATAAATGCTTCACTGCGCTAAGGGTTTACACTCAACATTACGCTAACGGCACTAAAACCATCACATTTTTCTGTGACTGGCGCTACAATCTTCCAAAGTCACAATTCTCAAAATCAGAAGAGTATTGCTAATGAAAAACATCAATCCAACGCAGACCGCTGCCTGGCAGGCACTACAGAAACACTTCGATGAAATGAAAGACGTTACGATCGCCGATCTTTTTGCTAAAGACGGCGATCGTTTTTCTAAGTTCTCCGCAACCTTCGACGATCAGATGCTGGTGGATTACTCCAAAAACCGCATCACTGAAGAGACGCTGGCGAAATTACAAGATCTGGCGAAAGAGTGCGATCTGGCGGGCGCGATTAAGTCGATGTTCTCTGGCGAGAAGATCAACCGCACTGAAAACCGCGCCGTGCTGCACGTAGCGCTGCGTAACCGTAGCAATACCCCGATTCTGGTTGATGGCAAAGACGTAATGCCGGAAGTCAACGCGGTGCTGGAGAAGATGAAAGCCTTCTCGGAAGCGATTATCTCCGGTGAGTGGAAGGGTTATACCGGCAAAGCAATCACTGACGTAGTGAACATCGGGATCGGTGGTTCTGACCTCGGCCCGTACATGGTGACCGAAGCACTGCGTCCGTACAAAAATCACCTGAACATGCACTTTGTTTCTAACGTCGATGGGACTCACATCGCGGAAGTGCTGAAAAAAGTAAACCCGGAAACCACGCTGTTCCTGGTAGCATCTAAAACCTTCACCACTCAGGAAACCATGACCAACGCCCATAGCGCGCGTGACTGGTTCCTGAAAGCGGCAGGTGATGAAAAACACGTTGCGAAACACTTTGCGGCGCTCTCAACCAATGCCAAAGCCGTTGGCGAGTTTGGTATTGATACTGCCAACATGTTCGAGTTCTGGGACTGGGTCGGCGGCCGTTACTCTTTGTGGTCAGCGATTGGCCTGTCGATTGTTCTCTCCATCGGCTTTGATAACTTCGTTGAACTGCTTTCTGGCGCACACGCGATGGACAAGCATTTCTCCACCACGCCTGCCGAGAAAAACCTGCCTGTCTTGCTGGCGCTGATTGGCATCTGGTACAACAATTTCTTTGGTGCGGAAACTGAAGCGATTCTGCCGTATGACCAGTATATGCACCGTTTCGCGGCGTACTTCCAGCAGGGCAATATGGAATCCAACGGTAAGTATGTTGACCGTAACGGTAATGTTGTGGATTACCAGACTGGCCCGATTATCTGGGGGGAACCAGGTACTAACGGTCAGCACGCGTTCTACCAGCTGATCCACCAGGGAACTAAAATGGTACCGTGCGATTTCATCGCCCCGGCTATCACCCATAACCCGCTCTCTGATCATCACCAGAAACTGCTGTCTAACTTCTTTGCCCAGACCGAAGCGCTGGCGTTTGGTAAATCCCGCGAAGTGGTTGAGCAGGAATATCGCGATCAGGGTAAAGATCCGGCAACGCTTGACTACGTGGTGCCGTTCAAAGTGTTCGAAGGTAACCGCCCGACCAACTCCATCCTGCTGCGTGAAATCACTCCGTTCAGCCTGGGTGCGTTGATTGCGCTGTATGAGCACAAAATCTTTACTCAGGGCGTGATCCTGAACATCTTCACCTTCGACCAGTGGGGCGTGGAACTGGGTAAACAGCTGGCGAACCGTATTCTGCCAGAGCTGAAAGATGATAAAGAAATCAGCAGCCACGATAGCTCGACCAATGGTCTGATTAACCGCTATAAAGCGTGGCGCGGTTAATCATCGTTCATGCCTGATGCCGCTATGTAGGCCGGATAAGGCGTTTACGCCGCATCCGGCAACTGGTGCCTGATGCGACGCTTTACGCGTCTTATCAGGCCTACAGGTCGATGCCGATATGTACATCGTATTCGGCAATTAATGCATAGCACGATTGATTAAATAACCTTAATAACAATGCCGACGTTATGTCGGCATTGTTTTATCAGATAAATCCCCTTGTCTGTGATTTAACGGAAATCATACCGTGAGGTTAATCCTAAAATAGATTTTTAATCGTTGTTTATTTCGGAAAATACGCAGATTAATTACTTTTGTTTTTATTTTAAGTTTATGATTTTTATTGTTATTTAAATATAAGTTGAAACTTATATTTGATATTCATTCCAATTATCCTAAAACGCCATCGCTAATTCCCCGCGCCGTAATTCGTATGCTTTAGTTGTGTATACTCGATCCCGCCCGAAATGTTTTTGGGTAAATCTCCATTCATTCAATGAAGGGAAATTGTTATGAAAAAAGTTCTGTATGGCATTTTTGCCATATCTGCGCTTGCGGCGACTTCTGCGTGGGCTGCACCTGTACAGGTGGGCGAAGCGGCAGGGTCGGCAGCAACGTCGGTTTCGGCGGGGAGTTCCTCCGCGACCAGCGTCAGCACCGTAAGCTCGGCGGTGGGTGTCGCGCTCGCGGCAACCGGTGGCGGTGATGGTTCTAATACCGGGACCACAACAACCACAACCACCAGTACCCAGTAATAAAGTATGTATCCCCAAAATAATTCGAGTCATTGCATCTGTGGCTAGAAGTATGAAGGGATTTACCATAACCACACTCCGGTGTGGTTATTCTGCCCCTCTGGAGAAGAGTCGTGAAGCGACCTGCATTCATTCTTATCTGCCTGCTATTACAGGCCTGTTCAGCCACGACGAAAGAGCTGGGCAATTCACTGTGGGACAGTCTGTTCGGTACGCCAGGCGTACAGCTGACGGATGATGATATTCAAAATATGCCCTACGCCAGCCAGTACATGCAGCTTAATGGCGGGCCGCAGTTATTTGTGGTGCTGGCCTTCGCTGAAGACGGACAACAAAAATGGGTCACTCAGGATCAGGCTACTCTCGTCACACAACATGGTCGTCTGGTGAAGACTTTGCTTGGCGGCGACAACCTGATTGAAGTGAATAACCTTGCCGCCGACCCGCTGATTAAACCCGCACAAATCATTGATGGCGCAACCTGGATGCGCACGATGGGCTGGACCGAGTACCAGCAGGTACGCTACGCCACCGCACGCTCAGTCTTCAAATGGGATGGCACCGGTACCGTTAAGGTCGGCAGCGATGAAACCGCGGTTCGCGTGCTGGACGAAGAAGTCTCCACCGACCAGGCGCGCTGGCATAACCGCTATTGGATCGACAGCGAAGGGCAAATTCGCCAGTCGGAACAGTATCTCGGCGCAGATTATTTCCCGGTGAAAACCACTCTCATCAAGGCGGCAAAACAATGATTAAACAAACTATTGTCGCATTGATTTTGAGTGTGGGGGCGTCATCGGTCTTCGCGGCAGGAACCGTCAAGGTATTCAGCAATGGCAGCAGTGAGGCCAAAACGCTGACGGGTGCAGAGCATTTAATCGATCTGGTAGGCCAACCACGGCTGGCAAACAGCTGGTGGCCTGGTGCGGTGATTAGCGAAGAGCTGGCAACGGCGGCAGCATTGCGTCAGCAGCAGGCGTTGCTGACACAGCTGGCAGAACAGGGCGCAGATTCCAGCGCCGACGATGCCGCTGCGATTAACGCCTTACGCCAGCAAATTCAGGCGTTGAAAGTGACGGGCAGGCAAAAAATCAATCTTGATCCCGATATCGTCCGCGTTGCCGAACGCGGTAACCCGCCGTTGCAGGGCAACTACACGCTGTGGGTCGGACCACCGCCGTCCACGGTCACGTTGTTCGGGCTTATCAGCCGTCCTGGCAAGCAGCCATTCACTCCAGGTCGCGACGTGGCGAGCTATCTCTCTGACCAGAGCCTGCTCAGCGGTGCGGATCGCAGCTACGCGTGGGTGGTTTACCCGGACGGACGCACGCAAAAAGCGCCGGTGGCTTACTGGAACAAGCGTCACGTAGAGCCGATGCCCGGCAGCATTATTTATGTTGGCCTCGCGGACTCCGTCTGGAGTGAGACGCCTGATGCCCTTAACGCCGACATTCTTCAGACTCTGACGCAGCGGATACCTCAATAATGAAAAAAAGACATCTGCTTAGCTTACTGGCGCTGGGCATTAGCACAGCTTGCTACGGCGAAACATATCCTGCGCCCATTGGTCCGTCGCAGTCGGATTTCGGTGGCGTAGGATTATTACAAACGCCCACCGCGCGTATGGCACGGGAAGGGGAGTTGAGTCTGAACTATCGCGATAACGATCAGTACCGTTATTACTCAGCTTCAGTGCAACTCTTCCCGTGGCTGGAAACAACGCTGCGCTACACCGACGTGCGCACCCGGCAGTACAGCAGCGTCGAAGCGTTCTCTGGCGATCAAACGTATAAAGATAAAGCCTTCGATCTCAAACTGCGTTTGTGGGAAGAGAGTTATTGGCTGCCGCAAGTGGCGGTTGGTGCGCGGGATATCGGCGGTACGGGGCTGTTTGATGCGGAATATCTTGTTGCCAGCAAAGCCTGGGGGCCGTTCGATTTTACGCTCGGCCTGGGCTGGGGATATCTGGGCACCAGCGGTAATGTGAAAAATCCGCTCTGTTCAGCCAGTGATAAATATTGCTATCGCGATAACAGCTACAAACAGGCGGGATCTATCGACGGTAGCCAGATGTTCCACGGTCCTGCCTCACTGTTTGGCGGCGTGGAATACCAGACGCCCTGGCAACCGCTGCGCCTGAAACTGGAGTATGAAGGCAATAATTATCAGCAGGATTTTGCCGGGAAGCTGGAGCAAAAAAGTAAGTTTAACGTCGGTGCGATTTATCGCGTTACCGATTGGGCCGACGTTAACCTTAGCTATGAACGTGGCAACACCTTTATGTTTGGCGTTACGTTGCGCACCAACTTTAACGATCTGCGCCCGCCTTACAACGATAACGCCCGCCCGCAATATCAACCGCAGCCGCAGGATGCCATTTTGCAGCATTCGGTGGTAGCGAATCAGTTAACGCTGTTGAAATACAATGCCGGACTTGCCGATCCACAGATCCAGGCGAAAGGCGATACGCTGTATGTTACCGGCGAGCAGGTGAAATATCGTGATTCGCGCGAAGGGATCATCCGTGCTAATCGGATCGTGATGAATGATCTGCCGGATGGGATCAAGACGATCCGCGTTACGGAAAATCGCCTTAACATGCCGCAGGTGACCACGGAAACGGATGTCGCCAGCCTGAAAAATCATCTCGCCGGAGAGCCGTTGGGCCACGAAACGAAGCTGGCGCAAAAACGCGTCGAGCCAGTGGTTCCGCAGTCCACCGAGCAGGGCTGGTATATCGACAAATCGCGCTTTGATTTCCATATCGATCCGGTGCTGAACCAGTCGGTCGGTGGCCCGGAAAACTTTTACATGTATCAGCTGGGCGTGATGGGAACGGCAGATTTGTGGCTGACGGACCATCTGCTCACCACCGGCAGCCTGTTTGCAAATCTTGCCAACAACTACGACAAGTTTAACTACACCAATCCGCCGCAGGACTCGCACTTACCGCGCGTTCGTACCCATGTGCGCGAGTATGTGCAGAACGATGTCTATGTGAATAACCTGCAAGCCAACTACTTCCAGCATCTGGGCAACGGCTTCTACGGTCAGGTCTACGGAGGTTATCTCGAAACCATGTTTGGCGGTGCGGGGGCAGAAGTGTTGTATCGCCCGCTGGACAGCAACTGGGCGTTTGGTCTGGATGCCAACTACGTTAAACAGCGCGACTGGCGTAGTGCAAAGGATATGATGAAATTCACCGACTACAGCGTGAAAACCGGACATCTGACCGCCTACTGGACGCCATCTTTCGCTCAGGATGTGTTAGTTAAAGCCAGCGTCGGGCAGTATCTGGCAGGGGATAAAGGCGGCACGCTGGAGATCGCTAAACGCTTTGACAGCGGCGTGGTGGTGGGCGGCTATGCCACGATCACCAACGTTTCGAAAGAGGAGTACGGCGAAGGGGACTTCACCAAGGGCGTGTATGTCTCGGTACCGTTGGATCTCTTCTCGTCTGGCCCGACACGCAGCCGTGCGGCGATTGGCTGGACGCCGCTGACGCGTGACGGTGGTCAGCAACTTGGGCGTAAGTTCCAGTTGTATGACATGACCAGCGACCGTAGCGTCAATTTCCGCTAAGTCATGGGAAAGGTGCCAGTTTTCGCAATCACTGGCACCCTCATTCTTAATGGCCTGTTGAGCCATCAGGAACGCAGTTCACCCCCGGTTTGCGATCTGGTGTGTAAAGGCGAAAACATTCTGTCTTCCTGTCCGTCGATATCGGTTGCAGGTCTGGTTGCCTGAGCGACTGGGCCATCATTGGGCTGGAGACATTGCTTTGCGGTAGGTCGGCTTTATCAGCAGTACCGAGCGGACCAGCATAAGCAGGAAGAACAGAGACTGATAACATCAAAGCAGCAAAATAAGGCTTCATTTTTACCACCTTTATCAGGTTATGTTTCATTTGTTCCAGAGGAACATTGTCGATTTTTCGCGCATTGCTGGTGGCTGGGAATCACCTGAATGGGTGATTTTTGAATTACCGGCTTTGGTGCGGTTTGTCTTGCCGGATGCGCCGCCAGGCGCGGCTTATCCGGCCTACGGGTAGGTATATCCGGCTTTGGTGGAGGCGCGCTCCAAATCCAGGTTGAACAAAACATACACAAAAAATATAGATCTCCGTCACATTTTTGCGTTATACAGGAAGCTCGCCACTGTGAAGGAGGTACTGCTATGACGTCACTCTCTCGTCCGCGCGTGGAGTTTATCTCCACCATTTTGCAGACCGTACTCAATCTTGGCCTGCTGTGCCTCGGCCTGATTTTGGTTGTCTTCCTCGGCAAAGAAACGGTGCATCTGGCTGATGTGCTGTTCGCGCCAGAACAAACCAGCAAATATGAGCTGGTAGAAGGACTGGTGGTTTACTTTCTCTATTTCGAATTTATCGCGCTGATTGTGAAGTACTTTCAGTCCGGTTTTCACTTCCCGCTACGTTACTTTGTCTATATTGGGATCACCGCCATTGTGCGCTTGATCATCGTCGATCATAAATCGCCACTGGATGTGTTGATCTACTCGGCTGCGATCCTGTTACTGGTGATCACCCTGTGGCTGTGTAATTCGAAACGGCTGAAGCGGGAGTAAAAAGACAGCACGCCGAACTGGCGCGGCGTGCTGGACAGGAAGATTACAGCGTAGCAGTTTGTTGTGTTTTCTTCGTTTCCGGTTCCCAGAGGGCTTCCAGCTCCTCAAGGGTTTTACCTTTGGTTTCCGGGACAAATTTCCACATAAACAGTGCTGCCAGAACGCCCATACAACCGTAAATCCAGTAGGAGAAACCGTTGTGGAAATGGGCCACCAGCCAGGAGTTTTTGTCCATCATCGGGAAGGTCCAGGAGACGAAGTAGTTCGCCAGCCACTGGGCCGCCACCGCGATTGCCAGCGCTTTACCACGAATGGCATTCGGGAAGATTTCCGACAGCAGAACCCAGCATACCGGACCCCAGGACATGGCAAAGGCGGCAACATAGAACAGCATCGACAGTAGCGCCACAATACCCGGTGCCTGAGTGTAAAACGCGGTACCGAGGCTAAACATACCGATTGCCATTCCGAGCGCGCCGATAATTTGCAGTGGCTTACGACCAAATTTATCCACCGTCATAATTGCCAGAACGGTGAAGGTGAGGTTGATAACTCCGACAATAATGGTCTGCAACAGCGCGATATCCGTGCTGGCCCCCAGCGTTTTGAACACTTCCGGCGCGTAGTACAGCACCACATTGATGCCGACAAATTGCTGGAAGATGGAGAGCATAACGCCGATGACAATCACGCCCACGCCAAACATCAGCAGACGACCACCGGTTTTGCGGCCATGATCCAGGGAGTGTTTAATTTCCTGTACTGCCTGAGTTGCAAGCGTGTTGCCCATAATTTTGCGCAGGATACCTTCCGCCTGTTCTTGCTTGCCGCGCGACATCAGCCAGCGAGGACTTTCTGGCACGGTATACAACAGCATTAAGAAGAGTAGTGCAGGGATACATTCCGAGGCAAACATATAACGCCAGCCGTCAGTATTCAGCCAGCTGGCATCACCGGAACGCGCAATAAAATAGTTCACGCAGTAAACTAAAAGTTGCCCGAAAATAATCGCAAACTGGTTAAAAGAGACCAGTTTCCCGCGAATATGAGCAGGAGCAAGTTCCGCAATATACATTGGTGAAAGCATTGAGGCTAAACCAACGCCAATACCGCCAATAATGCGATAAATAACAAATTCCGGGACATAACCTGCCAGATAAACAGGCACTGTGTTGTCCGGGTTTATAGAGGTAAAACCAAGTTCTGGCCAGGCAGAACCTACACCAGAAATAAAAAACAGGACAGCAGCAATCTTAAGTGAATCACGACGACCGAAGCGGCTACTGCAATAACCACCGAGGGCACCACCGATGATGCACCCAATCAGAGCGCTGGCTACGCAAAACCCTAACAGGGAGTTGGCAGCGGATTCACTTAAGTTTTGTGGAGCAACAAAGACGGTATTGAGTGACTCAACAGTACCGGAAATAACGGCGGTGTCGTAGCCAAATAATAAACCACCTAATGTAGCGACTAAGGTAATCGAAAATATATAACTGGAATTATACTGGGTATTCATTCAGACCTGCCTTAGACCATTCTGATCTTTTATCAGTGCATTGATGTTGGAATTGTCAGGCAGTTAAGGCAATTATCATTTTTTACAATGCGTTTACGTAATGTCTTTTCTGTGATCTTAATTGTGATAATTATCCAAAATTGATAAAAACAATACTATTGCCGTGACTCAGAGCACGAAAGAGAATTATCGTAAGTGGGAAAACAAATAACGTAAAAATAATAAGCTCTATGATGGAAATATTAACCGGCGAACGATTCAGATTGCAGACGAAAGAAAAAAAGGCGCTCCGTGGAGCGCCGAATAACAGTCACAAGTTGGGATAACGTAAGTTGAGGGTGCAGCGGCATAACATTGGCAGAACAACATCTTTAACCTTTCACACCACCTGCCGTCAGGCCGTTGACCAGCCAGCGTTGAGCCAGCAAGAAGACGATGGTGATCGGTAATGCAGACATCACGGCAGCGGCGGCAAAGTCACCCCACAGGTAGTTTTGCGGGTTGAGGTATTGCTGCATCCCCACGGCCAGGGTGTAGCTGTTTACGTCACGCAGTAACAGCGATGCGACCGGAACTTCAGTAATGGCAGCGATAAACGACAGGATGAACACCACCGCCAGAATCGGTACTGACAGCGGCAACAGGACAAGGCGGAAGGCCTGCCACGGTGTCGCACCATCCAGCGCCGCCGCTTCTTCCAGCGAACTGTCGATGGTTTCGAAATAGCCTTTGATGGTCCAGACATGCAGCGCAATCCCACCCAGATACGCGAAAATTACGCCGCCGTGAGTATTCAGGCCAATGAATGGAATGTACTCACCCAGACGATCAAACAACGCATACAACGCGACCAGTGAAAGTACTGCCGGGAACATCTGGAAAATCAGCATTCCTTTCAGCAGCGTCGCTTTGCCTGGAAAGCGCATACGGGCGAAAGCGTAGGCACAGGTGGTGGAGAGCGCCACAATGCCAATCGCGGAAATCCCGGCGACCTTTACCGAGTTCCACAGCCACAGCAGTACCGGGAATGGCGGTGGCGTAATGCGACCATCAGCCTGTTCAACGCTAAAACCTAACGCCAGTTTCCAGTGATCCCAGGAGATTTGCTCCGGGATCAGGCTACCGGTCGCGAAGTTTCCCTGACGCAGTGAGATAGCGACGACCATCAGCAGCGGAAACATAATCGCCGCGATAAAAAGTAGCAGTAGCAGGTGAGTAATAAACAAACGTGCTTTTTGCGATTTCGGTTGGACCATTGCCATTTTTGTTATCTCCCTTAATCAAACTTCATTCGCGTGGCTTTCAGGTTCACTATCGCCAGCGCACCCACCAGCAGGAAGATCAGCGTGGCAATTGCTGCTGCCAGACCGAAGTCCTGACCCCCGCCGCCTTCAAAAGCGATGCGGTAGGTGTAGTTAACAAGCAGGTCGGTATAACCGGCTGGCGTGGTCGTGCCAAGACGATCCGGGCCGCCGTTGGTTAACAGTTGAATCAGCACGAAGTTGTTAAAGTTAAAGGCGAAGCTGGCGATCATCAGCGGCGTCAGCGGTTTAATCAGCAGCGGCAGCGTAATCTTAAAGAAGTTCTGGAACGGACCTGCACCATCCATTGCTGAGGCTTCATACAAATCGTCCGGAATCGCTTTCAGCAAGCCCATGCAGAGGATCATCATGTACGGATAACCCAGCCAGGTATTGACGATAATCAGCATCGTTCGGGCGGTGATCGGATCGCTGAACCAGGCGGGCTTCACGCCAAACAGCGCGCTCAACATCATGTTGATCTCACCGAAGCTCTGGTTAAACAACCCTTTGAAAATCAAGATTGAAATGAACGATGGCACCGCGTAGGGCAGAATCAGCAGGACGCGATAGACCGCTTTGCCGCGCAACGCTTCCCACTGCACCAGACACGCCAGAACCATGCCGACCGCCACCGTTAAAAAGACAGTGATCAGCGAGAACACCACGGTCCAGACGAAAATGGCGAGGAACGGTTTCTGAATGCCTTCGTCGGTGAAGACGCGGGTAAAGTTTTTCCAGCCGGTAGTCACGGTGTAACCGGGGCTTAGCTTTTCATCGCCCCAGTTGCCGTCGGCGGTAATGGACTGGTAAAAGCCAATTTGGTTATTCGGACGATATTTCACGCCGCTCTGATTATTCGTCAACGTGCCGTCACCGTCGAGTGTGTAGAGCGGCTGCGTGCCAGAAAACTGGCGCAGGGAGCTCATCATCACTTTGTTGCCATCTGGCAGAATGGCGGTAATGTCACTCAGCGCCTGACGATTCTGGGTAATCACGCGCAGATTCGCGCGTTCGCCTTCGGGCTGGGCGGTCGTTTCTTTCAGTTGCAGTTTTTGCTCGCCGCCAAATTTAAAAGCGTCGGAGAGGTAATTTTTGCCGGTTTCGCCGTCGCTGAGCGCCAGTTGCCACTCATCGCCCGCCGGGTAAAGACCAAAGTTATAGGTTTTGCCTGCTTGCCAGGAGCGATCTAGCAACACTTCCTGCGCACGTTCAAAAGTCAGCTGGTTAGTGCTGCTGTAGTTGGTGAAGGCAATGGCGATGGTGCAGACCAGAGGGAAGAGGACGAATAATCCCATTCCAGCCATTCCCGGGTAAACATAGCGCCAGGCGTAGGCTTTACGATTGGCGAAAATATACAGCCCCGCTGAACTCAATATCAGCGTGGTAATGGCGAACAGGTATTCCCCTTGTGCGTACATTAAAACAACAAGGTAACCCACCAGCAGGCCGAGCAGACCTAACACTGACCATTTCAGCGCGTCGCTTTGCCACCAATGTTTCTTTTTAATGACATCCATGGGGTTCTTCCTCATTCCAGGACGGATAAGGCTTTCACGCCTTATCCGACAACAACTGCCTGATGCGACGCTGACGCGTCTTATCAGGCCTACATACGTTTCGGTTTTGTAGGCCGGACAAGGCGTTCACGCCGCATCCGGCATTTCACAGCATTACTTGGTGATACGAGTCTGCGCGTCTTTCAGGGCTTCATCGACAGTCTGACGACCGCTGGCGGCGTTGATCACCGCAGTACGCACGGCATACCAGAAAGCGGACATCTGCGGGATGTTCGGCATGATTTCACCTTTCTGGGCGTTTTCCATGGTGGCGGCAATACGTGGATCTTTCGCCAACTCTTCCTCGTAAGACTTCAGCGCTACCGCACCCAGCGGTTTGTCTTTATTAACCGCTTCCAGACCTTCGTCAGTCAGCAGATAGTTTTCGAGGAACTCTTTCGCCAGCTCTTTGTTCGGACTGGCGGCGTTAATACCGGCGCTCAGCACGCCAACGAACGGTTTAGATGGTTGACCCTTGAAGGTCGGCAGTACCGTTACACCATAATTCACTTTGCTGGTGTCGATGTTGGACCATGCCCACGGGCCGTTGATGGTCATCGCTGTTTCGCCTTTATTAAAGGCAGCTTCTGCGATGGAGTAATCGGTGTCTGCATTCATGTGTTTGTTTTTAATCAGATCAACCAGGAAGGTCAGACCCGCTTTCGCGCCAGCGTTATCCACGCCCACGTCTTTAATGTCGTATTTGCCATTTTCATACTTGAACGCATAACCCCCGTCAGCAGCAATCAGCGGCCAGGTGAAGTACGGTTCTTGCAGGTTGAACATCAGCGCGCTCTTACCTTTCGCTTTCAGTTCTTTATCCAGCGCCGGGATCTCTTCCCAGGTTTTTGGCGGGTTCGGCAGCAGATCTTTGTTATAAATCAGCGATAACGCTTCAACAGCGATCGGGTAAGCAATCAGCTTGCCGTTGTAACGTACGGCATCCCAGGTAAACGGATACAGCTTGTCCTGGAACGCTTTGTCCGGGGTGATTTCAGCCAACAGGCCAGATTGAGCGTAGCCACCAAAGCGGTCGTGCGCCCAGAAGATAATGTCAGGGCCATCGCCAGTTGCCGCAACCTGAGGGAATTTCTCTTCCAGTTTATCCGGATGCTCGACGGTGACTTTAATTCCGGTATCTTTCTCGAATTTCTTACCGACTTCAGCGAGACCGTTATAGCCTTTATCGCCGTTAATCCAGATTACCAGTTTACCTTCTTCGATTTTGGCGAGAGCCGAGGCGGAAAACATCATCGTCGTTAATGCGGATAATGCGAGGATGCGTGCACCTGTTTTTATTTTCATAATCTATGGTCCTTGTTGGTGAAGTGCTCGTGAAAACACCTAAACGGACTCTAGTTTCTTTATACGGCAACCTCTTTCCATCCTCCTTGCCCCTACGCCCCACCGTTGCTTTGTGTGATCTCTGTTACAGAATTGGCAGTAATGTGGAGATGCGCACATAAAATCGCCACGATTTTTGCAAGCAACATCACGAAATTCCTTACATGACCTCGGTTTAGTTCACAGAAGCCGCGTTCTCATCCTCCCGCCTCCTCCCCCATAAAAAAGCCAGGGGGTGGAGGATTTAAGCCATCTCCTGATGACGCATAGTCAGCCCATCATGAATGTTGCTGTCGATGACAGGTTGTTACAAAGGGAGAAGGGCATGGCGAGCGTACAGCTGCAAAATGTAACGAAAGCCTGGGGCGAGGTCGTGGTATCGAAAGATATCAATCTCGATATCCATGAAGGTGAATTCGTGGTGTTTGTCGGACCGTCTGGCTGCGGTAAATCGACTTTACTGCGCATGATTGCCGGGCTTGAGACGATCACCAGCGGCGACCTGTTCATCGGTGAGAAACGGATGAATGACACTCCGCCAGCAGAACGCGGCGTTGGTATGGTGTTTCAGTCTTACGCGCTCTATCCCCACCTGTCAGTAGCAGAAAACATGTCATTTGGCCTGAAACTGGCTGGCGCAAAAAAAGAGGTGATTAACCAACGCGTCAACCAGGTGGCGGAAGTGCTGCAACTGGCGCATTTGCTGGATCGCAAACCGAAAGCGCTCTCCGGTGGTCAGCGTCAGCGCGTGGCGATTGGCCGTACGCTGGTGGCCGAGCCAAGCGTATTTTTGCTCGATGAACCGCTCTCCAACCTCGATGCTGCACTGCGTGTGCAAATGCGTATCGAAATCTCCCGTCTGCATAAACGCCTGGGCCGCACAATGATTTACGTCACCCACGATCAGGTCGAAGCGATGACGCTGGCCGACAAAATCGTGGTGCTGGACGCCGGTCGCGTGGCGCAGGTTGGGAAACCGCTGGAGCTGTACCACTATCCGGCAGACCGTTTTGTCGCCGGATTTATCGGTTCGCCAAAGATGAACTTCCTGCCGGTAAAAGTGATCGCCACCGCAATCGATCAAGTGCAGGTGGAGCTGCCGATGCCAAATCGTCAGCAAGTCTGGTTGCCAGTTGAAAGCCGTGATGTCCAGGTTGGAGCCAATATGTCGCTGGGTATTCGCCCGGAACATCTACTGCCGAGTGATATCGCTGACGTCATCCTTGAGGGTGAAGTTCAGGTCGTCGAGCAACTCGGCAACGAAACCCAAATCCATATCCAGATCCCTTCCATTCGTCAAAACCTGGTGTACCGCCAGAACGACGTGGTGTTGGTAGAAGAAGGTGCCACATTCGCTATCGGCCTGCCGCCAGAGCGTTGCCATCTGTTCCGTGAGGATGGCACTGCATGTCGTCGACTGCATAAGGAGCCGGGCGTTTAAGCACCCCACAAAACACACAAAGCCTGTCACAGGTGATGTGAAAAAAGAAAAGCAATGACTCAGGAGATAGAATGATGATTACTCTGCGCAAACTTCCTCTGGCGGTTGCCGTCGCAGCGGGCGTAATGTCTGCTCAGGCAATGGCTGTTGATTTCCACGGCTATGCACGTTCCGGTATTGGCTGGACAGGTAGCGGCGGTGAACAACAGTGTTTCCAGACTACCGGTGCTCAAAGTAAATACCGTCTTGGCAACGAATGTGAAACTTATGCTGAATTAAAATTGGGTCAGGAAGTGTGGAAAGAGGGCGATAAGAGCTTCTATTTCGACACTAACGTGGCCTATTCCGTCGCGCAACAGAATGACTGGGAAGCTACCGACCCGGCCTTCCGTGAAGCAAACGTGCAGGGTAAGAACCTGATCGAATGGCTGCCAGGCTCCACCATCTGGGCAGGTAAGCGCTTCTACCAACGTCATGACGTTCATATGATCGACTTCTACTACTGGGATATTTCTGGTCCTGGTGCCGGTCTGGAAAACATCGATGTTGGCTTCGGTAAACTCTCTCTGGCAGCAACCCGCTCCTCTGAAGCTGGTGGTTCTTCCTCTTTCGCCAGCAACAATATTTATGACTATACCAACGAAACCGCGAACGACGTTTTCGACGTGCGTTTAGCGCAGATGGAAATCAACCCGGGCGGCACATTAGAACTGGGTGTCGACTACGGTCGTGCCAACCTGCGTGATAACTATCGTCTGGTTGATGGCGCATCGAAAGACGGCTGGTTATTCACTGCTGAACATACTCAGAGTGTCCTGAAGGGCTTTAACAAGTTTGTTGTTCAGTACGCTACTGACTCGATGACCTCGCAGGGTAAAGGTCTGTCGCAGGGTTCTGGCGTTGCATTTGATAACGAAAAATTTGCCTACAATATCAACAACAACGGTCACATGCTGCGTATCCTCGACCACGGTGCGATCTCCATGGGCGACAACTGGGACATGATGTACGTGGGTATGTACCAGGATATCAACTGGGATAACGACAACGGCACCAAGTGGTGGACCGTCGGTATTCGCCCGATGTACAAGTGGACGCCAATCATGAGCACCGTGATGGAAATCGGCTACGACAACGTCGAATCCCAGCGCACCGGCGACAAGAACAATCAGTACAAAATTACCCTCGCACAACAATGGCAGGCTGGCGACAGCATCTGGTCACGCCCGGCTATTCGTGTCTTCGCAACCTACGCCAAGTGGGATGAGAAATGGGGTTACGACTACACCGGTAACGCCAATACCAACACTAACTTCGGCAAAGCCGTTCCTGCTGATTTCAACGGCGGCAGCTTCGGTCGTGGCGACAGCGACGAGTGGACCTTCGGTGCCCAGATGGAAATCTGGTGGTAATAGCAAAACCTGGGCCGGATAAGGTGCTTGCGCCGCATCCGGCATCCAACGCCTGATGCGACGCTTGCGCGTCTTATCAGGCCTACAACGGCTGTCAAATGTAGGCTGGATAAGGCGTTTACGCCGCATCCGGCATAAAACAGGTTGTCATTATCTGAAAGGGGCGCAAGCCCCTCTGATTATCGGGTTTAGCGCGCTATTGCCTGGCTACCGCTGAGCTCCAGATTTTGAGGTGAAAACAATGAAAATGAATAAAAGTCTCATCGCCCTCTGTTTATCAGCAGGGTTGCTGGCAAGCGCGCCTGGAATCAGCCTTGCCGATGTTAACTACGTACCGCAAAACACCAGCGACGCGCCAGCCATTCCATCTGCCGCGCTGCAACAACTCACCTGGACACCGGTCGATCAATCTAAAACCCAGACCACCCAACTGGCGACCGGCGGCCAACAACTGAACGTTCCCGGCATCAGTGGTCCGGTTGCTGCGTACAGCGTCCCGGCAAACATTGGCGAACTGACCCTGACGCTGACCAGCGAAGTGAACAAACAAACCAGCGTATTTGCGCCGAACGTGCTGATTCTTGATCAGAATATGACCCCATCAGCCTTCTTCCCCAGCAGTTATTTCACCTACCAGGAACCAGGCGTGATGAGTGCAGATCGTCTGGAAGGCGTTATGCGCCTGACACCGGCGTTGGGGCAGCAAAAACTTTATGTTCTGGTCTTTACCACGGAAAAAGATCTCCAGCAGACGACCCAACTGCTCGACCCGGCTAAAGCCTATGCCAAAGGCGTCGGTAACTCGATCCCGGATATTCCCGATCCGGTTGCTCGTCATACCAGCGATGGCTTACTGAAACTGAAAGTCAAAACGAACTCCAGCTCCAGCGTGTTGGTCGGGCCTTTATTTGGTTCTTCCGCTCCAGCTCCGGTTACGGTAGGCAACACGGCGGCACCAGCTGTGGCTGCACCCGCTCCGGTGGCGGTGAAGAAAAGCGAGCCGATGCTCAACGACACGGAAAGTTATTTTAATACCGCGATCAAAAACGCTGTCGCGAAAGGTGATGTTGATAAGGCGTTAAAACTGCTTGATGAAGCTGAACGCCTGGGATCGACATCTGCCCGTTCCACCTTTATCAGCAGTGTAAAAGGCAAGGGGTAATTACGCCCCACAGTGCTGATTTTGCAACAACTGGTGCGTCTCCTGGCGCACCTTTTTTTATGCTTCATTCCAGGGATATGAGCGATTTTTTATAGTACTTCACTTCTTCTTCACTAAGAATATCCATTATCTCAATGCATTATCAGAGATTCTTTTCCTTTCGCCGGTAGTGTCTGGACGCTCAGGCTACTTTTTCCAGTTATTTCATTTCTGTAATGCAGAGGTTTTATGTTAGGTCATATCTCAAAGTTTGACGGCAATAACTCTTTGATAAAACATGGTGTGGTGCAAGGAAATAATATAGTAGATTTTGATTTACTACGTAATTTTAATGGGGTGCTAGGGTTAAATCGAGAAAACTTTATTTATATCAGCAATATTTTTTTAAATATAAAACAACGGAACGAAAAAAATCATTCAATAAATATGTTTCGTGAAGTCTCAATCAGTGGTGATATTGTAAGCGTAAAATTTTATAGAAATGAAAAAATAGAATGCGCTTGTGATTTTATGATGGCTAAAGATGCGCAGGGGTATATCGACCTGTCTGAATTGGATTTAACAAGTTGTCATTTTAAAGGTGACGTTATTTCGAAGGTGTCTTTCATATCATCAAATCTACAACATGTAACATTCGAATGTAAAGAAATTGGGGATTGCAATTTTACTACTGCAATAGTTGATAATGTCATATTTAAATGTCGACGTTTACACAATGTAATTTTTATCAAAGCGAGTGGTGATTATGTCGATTTTAGCAAAAATATGCTTGATACAGTTGACTTCTCGCAGAGTCAACTTACTCATAGTAATTTTTGTGAATGTCAGATTAGAAATTCAAACTTCGATCATTGTTATCTTTATGCTTCGCACTTCACAAGAGCAGAATTTCTTACTGACAAAGAAATATCATTTATTAAATCGAATTTAACAGCTGTTATGTTTGATCATGTGCGAATATCGACAGGGAATTTTAAAGACAGCGTTACACAACTAATGGTATTATCTATTGATTACTCAGATATATTTGGAAATG
Source organism: Escherichia sp. WS1152 (assembly GCF_046487665.1). Classification (NCBI taxonomy): domain Bacteria; kingdom Pseudomonadati; phylum Pseudomonadota; class Gammaproteobacteria; order Enterobacterales; family Enterobacteriaceae; genus Escherichia; species Escherichia sp. WS1152. The sequence goes on from NZ_JBJQJA010000012.1 coordinate 43,679, forward strand.
AATATCTCGATGGTTATATCAATAACATTATAAAAATGATTGATTCGTTGCCAGATGATCCAGCGATATTGAAATCCGTTCTGGCAGTAAAACTGGTGATGCAATTAAAAATTCTTAATATTGTTAATAAAAACTTTATTGAGAATATGAAGAAAATATTTAGCCATGGTCCTTATATAAAAGATCCCATTATACGTAGTTATATCCATCCTGATGAAGATAACAAGTTCGATAATTTTATGCGTCAAAATCGATTCAGTAAGATGCATTTCGATACCCAACAGATGATCGATTTTATTAACAGATTTAATATGAATAAATGGCTGATTAATCAAAATAACAATTTTTTTATCCAACTTATCGATCAGGCTCTACGATCAACGAATGATACGATCAAAGAAAATGCCTGGCATCTTTATAAAGAGTGGATTCGTAGTGATGATGTTTCACCTTTATTTATAGAAATTGAAGATAATTTAAGAACCTTTAACACGAATGAATTAACACGAAACGATAATATCTTTATCCTGTTCTCCTCTGTCGATGATGGGCCAGTTATGGTGGTAAGCTCCCAGCGCTTACATGATATGTTGAATCCTACAAAAGATACCAATTGGAATTCCACGTATATCTACAAATCCAGACATGAGATATTGCCTGTTAATCTTACTCCGGAAACACTTTTCGGCTCCAAATCTCAGGATAAACATGCGCTTTTCCCCATTTTTACTGCGAGTTGGCGAGCTAATCGCATAAAGAATAAAGGTATTTAAGTAAAGGAAAACATCACCGTTCCTGGCATCATGGGCGGTGATGCCCCTATGGTTGCCCTCGCCAGCACGGGCATCGGCAAAGCGTAAGGTTCAACAGCGTTTTACCACTTCATGCGATTGTTGCGTTTTTGTTGCGCATTAGATCACTTAATTTGCTTTACATCTCCCGTAAACACTTTTCTGCGATACAATGCCTTTACGTTATGTAACGGAGAGTTCGGCATGTCACACCCCGCGTTAACGCAACTGCGTGCGCTGCGCTATTTTACAGAGATCCCTGCCCTGGATCCGCAACTGCTCGACTGGCTGTTGCTGGAAGATTCCATGACAAAACGTTTTGAACAGCAGGGAAAAACGGTGAGCGTGACGATGATCCGCGAAGGGTTTGTCGAGCAGAATGAAATCCCCGAAGAACTGCCGCTGCTGCCGAAAGAGTCTCGTTACTGGTTACGTGAAATTTTGTTATGTGCCGATGGTGAACCGTGGCTTGCCGGTCGTACCGTCGTTCCTGTGTCAACGTTAAGCGGGCCGGAGCTGGCGTTACAAAAATTGGGTAAAACGCCGTTAGGACGCTATCTGTTCACATCATCGACATTAACCCGGGACTTTATTGAGATAGGCCGTGATGCCGGACTGTGGGGGCGACGTTCCCGCCTGCGATTAAGCGGTAAACCGCTGTTGCTAACAGAACTGTTTTTACCGGCGTCACCGTTGTACTAAGAGGAAAAAAATATGGAGTGGAGTCTGACGCAGAATAAGCTGCTGGCGTTTCATCGCTTAATGCGTACGGATAAGCCAATTGGCGCGTTACTGCTGCTCTGGCCAACATTATGGGCGTTGTGGGTGGCGACACCGGGCGTTCCCCAGCTCTGGATCCTGGCGGTGTTTGTCGCGGGTGTCTGGCTGATGCGCGCTGCCGGATGTGTGGTGAATGATTATGCTGACCGCAAGTTTGATGGTCATGTTAAGCGCACGGCGAACCGACCGCTTCCCAGCGGCGCGGTAACAGAGAAAGAGGCGCGCGCGCTGTTTGTAGTGCTGGTACTGATTTCGTTTTTACTGGTGCTGACGCTGAATACGATGACCATTCTGTTGTCGATTGCCGCGCTAGCGCTGGCGTGGGTGTACCCGTTTATGAAGCAGTATACCCATCTACCGCAAGTGGTGCTGGGCGCGGCGTTTGGCTGGTCGATTCCAATGGCTTTTGCTGCTGTGAGTGAGTCGGTGCCATTGAGTTGCTGGTTAATGTTCCTCGCCAATATTCTCTGGGCGGTGGCTTACGACACGCAGTATGCGATGGTTGACCGTGATGATGATGTGAAGATTGGCATTAAATCCACCGCAATCCTGTTCGGCCAATACGATAAATTGATTATTGGTATTTTGCAGATTGGCGTACTGGCGCTGATGGCGATTATCGGTGAGTTAAATGGCTTAGGCTGGGGATATTACTGGTCAATTCTGGTGGCTGGCGCGCTGTTTGTTTATCAACAAAAACTGATTGCCAACCGCGAGCGCGAAGCCTGCTTTAAAGCATTTATGAATAATAACTATGTTGGTCTGGTACTGTTTTTAGGGCTGGCAATGAGTTACTGGCATTTCTGATGATGTAAAAAAGCCGGATGATCATCCGGCTTTCTTCTGGGCTGCCTGATGCGCTGCGCTTCTCAGGCCTACACAACAGATCGCAATTTATTGAATTTGCAGATCATGGAAGGCCGGATAAGGCGTTTGCGTCGCATCCGGCAATTCTCACTGATTACCCTTCGCCCTGCGTCGCACTCTCAATCGTCAAACGCACGTCTGATGTAATCAACTCCGCCAGCAACTGATAAACCTTCATCGTTTCTGCCGGTTCGGCATCGCCGCTATCGCTGATATACCCTTCATCACGCAGCGTCAGCACCAGAGAACTGAACACCGCCTTGTCGAAGAATTCCGGCGCGTTGATGCCGTGCAGCACGGAGAGACGTTGCGCGACGGTGCGGCTCTCTTTCTCCAGCGTACCGCGGTTGATCGACGGGTTGGCGCTCAACAGCCAGAAGGTGATGGCATAACGTTGCAGCGTTTCGCGCGCGCCTGCGGCCAGCAGCTGTAGCGTGCGAGAATGCGCCGGGTTGATATGCAACTCATCATCTTGCAGGGTAATCAGCCCCTGACGTTGCATCTCATTTGCCAGCGCATCAATAACGTCCGGCAACTCGTCGCGTTCCCAGCGCAGGAACAGCTCCGCTTTCAGCATTGGGTAAAGCACATTGACGTGCTCCATCAATACGTCGCGGGAGATGTGGCGATGCTGGGTGACAATTGCCGCCATCAGCGAAGGTAGCACCAACATATGCGCAATGTTGTTGCGATAGTAGGTCATCAGCACCGCTTGCTCGCGCGGCAGAATGATGATGTCGCCGATAGTGTCTTTCTCAACTTCAAACTTGTTCATTTGCAGCGCGTGATCGATAAGCTCGCTGGCGCTGGCTGAAGGAACGGTAGAGTCCGTGGAGTAAGGCACGTTGCGCATCAGATCCAGGTAGCAGTTGAGTTGCTCGGTTAACTGCTCGCGGGTGAGTGAGCGCTGACGTGACGCCAGAAGCGCAGTACAACACAGGTTCATGGCGTTTGCCGCGCCTGCGTTGTTAATGCGTACCATCAGATCGGCAGCAATATTATTGACCGTCGGCGTTAACCATGCCGGACGCACCGCTTCGATGGGATCGATAGATTCACGCCAGTCTGGTACGTGCTGGTTAAGGTAGGTCATCAACGGCATTGGTTCACCGAAATTGACGTAACCCTGGCCGAGATTACGCAGCTTGCTTAAACCGCGCAGCATCTGCGGCAGGCTCTCTTTCTCTTTCGTCGCGCCGCGCAGTTCTTTGGCGTAAGTACCCACTTCCATGACGTGCTCATAACCGATATAGATCGGAATCAGCGTAATCGGACGCGTGCCGCCACGCAGCATCGCCTGAATGGTCATCGACAGCGTACCGGTTTTCGGATCCAGCAAACGCCCCGTACGGGAACGACCGCCTTCCACGAAGTACTCGACGGAATAACCACGGCTGAACAGTTCGCCGAGATACTCACGGAAAACGGTGGAATAGAGCTTATTGCCTTTAAATGTACGGCGAATAAAGAACGCCCCCAGACGGCGGAAAATCGGCCCGGCAGGCCAGAAATTCAGGTTGATCCCGGCGGCGATATGCGGCGGCACCAGCCCCTGGTGGTACAGCACGTAAGAAAGCAGCAGGTAGTCCATGTGGCTGCGGTGGCAAGGCACATATACCAGCTCATGACCGTCGTGGGCCAGCTGGCGAACGCGCTCGGCGTTATGGACGTTGATGCCCTGGTAAAGGCGGTTCCAGGTAAAGCCCAGAATACGGTCAGTCAGGCGGATCATCTCGTAAGAGAAATTCGCCGCAATCTCTTCCATCAGCGCAATCGCGTTCTGCTGCGCTTTTTCATGGGAGATTTTTTTGCTGCGCGCTTCATCTTCTACCGCTTTGGCAATGGCGCGGGAGGCGAGCAGCTTATTAAACAGATCCTGACGAGCAGGCAGACGTGGTCCTACGGCAGCCAGACGTTGACGGGCAAAGTGCATACGCGCCACGCGCGCCAGTTTCTGCGCGATAGTTTTATCCGTGCCGTGTTCATCCGCCATACGGCGCAGCGAAACTGACGGCGAGAAACGCACAAAACTGTCGCGACCGAGCCACAGTACAGCGAAAAATTTCTGTACGCCGTTAAGCATACGCAGCGGCGGGTTCACTTCGCCTTTTTCACGCCCTGGCGCGCGACCAAACATCACCGATACTGGCACCATCTGCACATCCAGATTTGGGTTGCTACGGTGCAAATCGAGATAGTCGTGGAACAGCTTAATAGACTCTTCTTTCGGCGTGTAATAGGTGAATACACGCGGCCCGCCGTGAATGAACACATAGCGCGGCAGTAGCGTGCCGTCGATTTCCAGCGGCTCTAACGGGTCAGGCAGGTCATGTGCCAGACACTGGGCGCGCAACGTCAGCAAGTCTGCTTTCGAGTTGTACGGTAAAACGTACATAATTGGACGAGAGGTATCCAGCCCCAGTTCCGGGGCAGGATCTGCCGGAATAGACTTGCTTTTTACCAGGATGCTTAATGGTAAATTCAGTAATTTGTAGTAAATTCGTGGCCAGCCGGACATAAACGATGTAAAGCCTCTGGTTAATAATGCAAATGCGCGGCAAGGATAGCAGAAAGTCATGGGAAATTCTGTGGTATCCGCTCATGTTTCGCGCGGCGTTACGCAAACCCGAATCATCGGATTTAACGGTACACTGATATTGACGCTCATAATGTAAAAAGGTTCTTTCAATGGCCAATAATACCACTGGATTCACCCGAATTATCAAAGCTGCTGGCTATTCCTGGAAAGGTTTACGCGCTGCATGGATCAACGAAGCGGCATTCCGTCAGGAAGGCGTAGCGGTATTGTTGGCGGTGGTCATCGCCTGCTGGCTGGATGTGGACGCGATTACCCGCGTGCTGCTTATCAGCTCCGTCATGCTGGTGATGATTGTGGAAATCCTCAATAGCGCCATCGAAGCAGTGGTTGACCGAATTGGCTCTGAATACCATGAGCTTTCCGGACGCGCAAAAGATATGGGATCCGCCGCGGTGCTGATTGCCATTATCGTCGCCGTGATTACCTGGTGCATTCTGTTATGGTCGCATTTTGGATAACCCTTCCAGAATTCGATAAATCTCTGGTTTATTGTGCAGTTTATGGTTCCAAAATCGCCTTTTGCTGTATATACTCACAGCATAACTGTATATACACCCAGGGGGCGGAATGAAAGCGTTAACGGCCAGGCAACAAGAGGTGTTTGATCTCATCCGTGATCACATCAGCCAGACAGGTATGCCGCCGACGCGTGCGGAAATCGCGCAGCGTTTGGGGTTCCGTTCCCCAAACGCGGCTGAAGAACATCTGAAGGCGCTGGCACGCAAAGGCGTTATTGAAATTGTTTCCGGCGCATCACGCGGGATTCGTCTGTTGCAGGAAGAGGAAGAAGGGTTGCCGCTGGTAGGTCGTGTGGCTGCCGGTGAACCGCTTCTGGCGCAGCAGCATATTGAAGGTCATTATCAGGTCGATCCTTCCTTGTTCAAGCCGAATGCTGATTTCCTGCTGCGCGTCAGCGGGATGTCGATGAAAGATATCGGCATTATGGATGGCGACTTGCTGGCAGTGCATAAAACTCAGGATGTACGTAACGGTCAGGTCGTTGTCGCACGTATTGATGACGAAGTTACCGTTAAACGCCTGAAAAAACAGGGCAATAAAGTCGAACTGTTGCCAGAAAATAGCGAGTTTAAACCAATTGTCGTTGACCTTCGTCAGCAGAGCTTCACCATTGAAGGGCTGGCGGTTGGAGTTATTCGCAACGGCGACTGGCTGTAACATATCTCTGAGACCGCGATGCCGCCTGGCGTCGCGGTTTGTTTTTCATCTCTCTTCATCAGGCTTGTCTGCATGGCATTCCTCACTTCATCTGATAAAGCACTTTGGCATCTCGCCTTACCCATGATTTTCTCCAATATCACCGTTCCGTTGCTGGGACTGGTCGATACGGCGGTTATTGGTCATCTTGATAGTCCGGTTTATTTGGGCGGCGTGGCGGTTGGTGCAACGGCGACCAGCTTTCTCTTTATGCTGTTGCTGTTTTTACGCATGAGCACCACCGGGCTGACTGCGCAGGCTTATGGTGCCAAAAATCCTCAGGCATTAGCCCGTGCGCTGGTGCAACCGTTGCTGTTGGCGTTGGGGGCTGGGGCGTTAATTGCGCTGTTGCGTACGCCGATTATCGATCTGGCGCTGCATATTGTTGGCGGTAGTGAAGCGGTCCTGGAACAGGCGCGGCGCTTTCTTGAAATCCGCTGGTTAAGCGCTCCGGCGTCGCTGGCGAATCTGGTATTACTCGGTTGGTTACTCGGCGTGCAATATGCCCGTGCGCCAGTAATTTTGTTAGTGGTCGGCAATATCCTCAACATTGTGCTGGATGTCTGGCTGGTGATGGGGCTGCATATGAACGTGCAGGGTGCGGCGCTGGCGACGGTTATTGCGGAATATGCAACATTGCTGATTGGTCTGCTAATGGTGCGTAAGATCCTCAAACTACGCGGAATCTCCGGCGAAATGCTGAAAGCTGCCTGGCGAGGAAACTTCCGTCGCTTGCTGGCGCTTAACCGCGATATCATGCTGCGCTCGCTGTTGTTGCAACTCTGTTTCGGCGCGATCACCGTACTTGGTGCGCGACTGGGGAGTGACATTATCGCTGTTAACGCGGTTCTGATGACGCTACTCACCTTTACCGCCTATGCGCTGGATGGTTTTGCCTACGCGGTTGAAGCACATTCCGGTCAGGCATACGGTGCGCGCGACGGTAGCCAGTTGCTGGATGTCTGGCGGGCAGCGTGCCGCCAGTCGGGGATCGTAGCGTTACTGTTTTCGGTGGTTTATTTGCTGGCAGGGGAACACATCATTGCGTTGCTGACGTCGTTAACCCAGATTCAGCAGCTGGCCGACCGCTATCTTATCTGGCAGGTGATTTTGCCGTTGGTCGGCGTCTGGTGTTATCTGCTGGACGGCATGTTTATAGGCGCAACGCGTGCCGCCGAAATGCGTAACAGTATGGCGGTGGCCGCCGCAGGTTTTGCGCTGACGCTCCTTACGCTGCCGTGGCTGGGTAATCATGGTTTGTGGTTGGCGTTAACCGTCTTTCTGGCGTTGCGCGGGCTTTCTCTGGCAGCTATCTGGCGGCGTCACTGGCGCAACGGTACCTGGTTTGCCGCAACGTGACGGTTAAAAATTCTGAATAAATAATCCTAAGCCAAATTGCTGACTACACTTAATCTCACGTTCAGAAGAAAAGTGAACGTACTCTCATTCACAACCTAACGATGAGGTCTTGATTATGAATAAAGATGAAGCCGGCGGTAACTGGAAACAGTTTAAAGGTAAAGTGAAAGAGCAATGGGGCAAACTGACCGATGATGATATGACGATCATTGAAGGTAAACGTGATCAACTGGTCGGTAAAATCCAGGAACGTTATGGTTATCAGAAAGATCAGGCAGAAAAAGAGGTCGTGGATTGGGAAACCCGCAATGAATATCGCTGGTAATTAATCCCTCCTGCCCGACGTGTACAAGGATGTACGCCCTCTTAACGCGGTTTCTTTTTCACCTGCACAGAGTGATCATGCTGGCACTGTTCAGGATGACGACACGCTTCCACTTCCACGCATGCCGCACAGAGCCCATGTGCTTCAATCACATTATGCCGCAGGGCAAACCCCATTTTTGCCGCCAGCGTATGCATGATGTCTTCCACGCCTTCTGCACATTCTTCTTTCACCGCGCCGCAGCGATCGCAAATAAACATAGCTGACGTATGGGTGGGCTGGTCGAACAGATGGCAGAGCACATAACTGTTGGTGGATTCCACCTTATGCACAAAACCTTGCTCAAGCAGAAAATCCAGCGCGCGATAAACCGTTGGCGGCTTGGCTTGCGGTTCAGCTTCGCGCAGCAAATCAAGCAGATCATAAGCGCTGATAGCGCCATCCTGCAGACTCATCAGGCGCAACACTTCCAGGCGCTGTGGGGTCAGGCGCACATTACGCTGCGCGCAGATTTTTTCAGCCTGCGCTAATAACTCCTGCGTTGTGGTCTTTTCCATCGGGCACCTCAAAGTGGGGGTTAAGAATGTCCTTACTTTACCATGTTCCAGGAAAAACACCGAGAACCCTTATTGTTGCCGTAATGTTGCTTTTCTGTTTTGTAGGTAAGATGTTGTGTTGCCTGGCAGTACCATTATCAACACGATAATAATTAATAATTCATTTTTAAATAAATTGCTTCAAGTTAACTCGCTATTTATTTAACCGTGGCTAATCGTATACTCGAATTTCAGAAAATTATGAGCGATTTTTGATAGTGACCGGTTCCAAAAACACTTATAAGGAGGACACGGTACGACAAAAAAGGTAGATGAATCATGTTGAAGATAATACCCGGTGCAACTGGATACTTTAATAAAACACTCAATTCAAATCAATTCGATAATAAAGATGCAACCAAAGATAAATTAGATAATATAGATGCAACCAACGATAAATTAGATAATAGAGGTACAATCAAAGATAAATTAAATAATATATATGGTAAGTCTATTGATTATTCAGCGCTGCGTCATCGGGATATAATTATTGCAAAAATAGATTTGTTTATTCAAAGAATCACTCATAATTTATGGCATGCACGTAAAAAAAATGTGTTTTTAATTGAGCAAATAACTAATCTCAAAGAGTGGGTTAATAAGTATATTGGAGATTGCACTGATGAGGAATTAAACGATCGTGAATTTATTGCATCAGTTGTTGATCGGGCTATTTTTCATTTTGCGATTAATAGTATATGTAATCCTGGGGATAATAAAGATGCGACTCCCATTGAACGATGTACTTTTGATGTAGAAACTAAGAATGGCCTTCCCTCCACGGTTCAGCTATTTTATGAGGAATCTAAGGATAATGAACCTTTAGCGAATATACATTTTCAAGCAATAGGTTCTGGTTTTTTAACGTTTGTTAATGCCTGCCAGGAACATGATGACAACAGCTTAAAATTATTTGCTTCGCTGTTAATTTCACTTTCATACTCTAGTGCCTATACAGATTTAGCAGGAGCAGAAAAAGTGAATATTAATGATAATAATGAGAACTATCTGACAGCTCAGTTTGAAAAATTATCTCAACGTGATATGAAGAAGTACCTGGGAGAGATGAAGAGTCTGGCAGATGAGGGGGGGATGAAATTTGATGACTATCTGGATAAGATGTCACTTCTGGTGAATGAAGGAAAGCTCGAGCCTGATATTTTAAGCAAAATGCGAGATGCTGCACCGAAATTAATTGACTTTGCTAAGTCGTTTGACCCAAACTCAAAGGAAAAGATTAAAATACTTACAGATACTTCTAATTTAATTTATGATTTATTCGGGGTTAAATCGGGGAAATAATATGTGAGGTTCTTCGATAGTATGGAAGGCATTATATAAAAGGCCCCAATGCTTATTGGGTTCTTTTTTTCTCTATCAGTGCTATTAGCAGGGAGAGATATCACCGGAGTTTAATGTGTGATTTTTATTTATCGTCGAACCTGGATTGTTTATCATTGGCCTTAACAAAGCTAACGGCTAATAAGATTATTTCCATCACTTCGTGAGAGCTTCATGCCTTGAGAGGATCTCAATTTTCTTTTGCAATGAGACAGGCGCTTCCTGTTGTTATGGTATAGTACCCCGCTATTGAGCCTCCTGAACAGTGATGCTGAATAACATAACTCAATGATATATCGATAAAATAATCTCTACATTTGAAAATGCACGGTAATTCTGAAATGCAAAAAATCAACCAAACCAGCGCAATGCCTGAAAAAACTGACGTTCACTGGAGTGGTCGGTTTAGCGTTGCACCAATGCTCGACTGGACGGACAGACATTGCCGCTATTTCTTGCGTCTGCTTTCCCGCAATACGTTGCTGTATACCGAAATGGTGACCACAGGGGCGATTATTCACGGTAAAGGTGATTATCTGGCGTACAGTGAAGAAGAACATCCGGTAGCGTTGCAACTGGGCGGTAGCGATCCGGCGGCGCTGGCACAGTGTGCGAAGCTGGCAGAAGCGCGCGGATATGATGAGATCAACCTGAATGTCGGCTGCCCGTCTGACCGGGTGCAGAACGGCATGTTTGGTGCGTGTCTGATGGGTAATGCGCAGCTGGTTGCCGACTGCGTGAAAGCGATGCGCGATGTGGTGTCGATTCCGGTGACGGTGAAAACGCGTATTGGCATCGATGACCAGGACAGCTATGAATTTCTCTGCGATTTCATCAACACCGTTTCCGGCAAAGGCGAGTGTGAGATGTTCATCATCCATGCACGTAAAGCCTGGCTTTCGGGGTTAAGCCCGAAAGAAAACCGTGAAATCCCGCCGCTCGATTATCCGCGTGTGTATCAACTGAAGCGTGACTTTCCGCATCTGACAATGTCCATTAACGGTGGCATCAAGTCGCTGGAAGAAGCTAAAGCGCATTTGCAACATATGGATGGCGTGATGGTCGGGCGCGAGGCGTATCAGAATCCGGGTATTCTGGCGGCGGTAGACCGGGAGATCTTTGGTTCCTCGGATACCGATGCCGATCCGGTGGCGGTAGTGCGCGCCATGTATCCGTACATTGAGTGTGAACTCAGCCAGGGGACGTATCTCGGTCATATTACCCGGCATATGCTGGGCTTGTTCCAGGGTATTCCTGGCGCGCGGCAGTGGCGGCGTTATTTAAGTGAAAATGCCCATAAAGCGGGTGCTGACATTAACGTGCTGGAACACGCGCTCAAACTGGTGGCGGATAAGCGTTAACTTTTCACCAAAAAGTAGTCAAATTCACCACGCCCTGCGCAAATTCGCGGGGCGTTTTGCTGTTAAATCAATAGATTATTTTTGGCATGATTCTTGTAATGCCTGCAAGAGATTTCATATTTGGGAGAGCATCATGCTGGAACTACTTTTTGTGATTGGCTTTTTTGTCATGCTGATGGTCACCGGCGTTTCGTTGCTGGGCATTATCGCCGCGCTGGTTGTGGCGACGGCCATTATGTTCCTCGGCGGTATGCTGGCATTGATGATTAAGTTGCTGCCGTGGTTACTCCTGGCGATTGCGGTGGTGTGGGTTATTAAGGCGATTAAAGCACCAAAAGTGCCTAAATATCAGCGTTATGACCGCTGGCGTTACTAAGGGATTGTGCGGATGATCACAACCTAAGGTTTTATCCTTAGAACAAAATAGGAATTGATAATCAAATCTGTCACTATTGCGCCTCTAACAGATTCATCGTGCTGTACCCTACATACAGCCGAACTATAAAAAGAAAGGGCTTCCCAGGTGGAAGCCCTATTTCTTTTATGGAATCAACAGGCTGGAACCTTGCGTCGCCCGGCTTTCCAGAACCTCATGCGCACGCTGCGCATCCTTCAGCGGATATTTCTGCTGCTCGGCGACATCGACCTTAATCACACCGCTGGCAATCAAAGAGAACAGTTCATTACTGGCCTCGGTTAATTCCTCCCGCGTGGTGATATAGCCTTGCAGGGAAGGGCGTGTCACATACAACGAGCCTTTCTGATTGAGAATGCCTAAGTTCACACCGGTAACCGCACCTGATGAGTTGCCAAAACTCACCATTAAGCCGCGGCGTTGCAGGCAATCCAGCGACCGTTCCCAGGTGTCTCTGCCCACGGAATCGTACACTACGCGCACTTTCTTACCACCGGTGATCTCTTTTAACCGCTCGACCAGATTCTCTTCACGATAGTTAATAACCTGCCACGCGCCCGCTTTTAGCGCGCTCTGCGCTTTTTGCGCAGTTCCTACGGTGCCGATAAGTTTCGCGCCCAGGGCTTTTGCCCACTGGCAGGCAATCAAGCCAACGCCGCCAGCTGCTGCGTGGAACAGGAACTGCTCATCGGGTTTAATTTCATAGGTTTTGCGCAGCAGATAATAAACCGTTAAGCCTTTCAGGAAGGATGCCGCAGCTTGCTCAAAAGAAATTGCCGCAGGCAGAATCGCCGCTTTATCCGCAATAATGTTATGCACAGAGCTGTAAGCGCCTAACGCCGACTGCGCATAGACTACACGATCGCCTGCCTTAATATGCTTTACACCACTGCCGACTTTACTCACGATGCCTGCCGCTTCGGTACCTAATCCGCTGGGTAGCGATGGCGGCGGGTAAAGGCCGCTGCGGATATATGTGTCGATAAAATTGATGCCGATGGCTTTATTTTCGACCTGGATTTCATTCTCCGCCGGATCGGCAGGAGTGAACTCTACGGCTTGAAGTACTTCCGGGCCACCGTGCTTGTGAAATTCAATTCGTGTTGCCATGTGTCCTCCAGAACGTATCGTCAGGGTCTGCTTCATATGGTAAAGTTTCGACCCATTCTTTATCTCGGTAACTCCATTCACTATGGCAGGAAATAAACCCTTCAACAAACAGCAGGCTGAACCCCGCGAACGCGATCCACAAGTTGCCGGGCTGAAAGTGCCTCCGCACTCGATCGAAGCGGAGCAGTCGGTGTTGGGCGGTTTAATGCTGGATAACGAACGCTGGGATGATGTAGCCGAGCGTGTGGTAGCAGACGATTTTTACACCCGCCCACACCGTCATATCTTTACTGAAATGGCGCGTTTGCAGGAAAGCGGTAGTCCTATCGATCTGATTACTCTTGCGGAATCGCTGGAACGCCAGGGGCAACTCGATAGCGTCGGTGGTTTTGCTTATCTGGCAGAGCTGTCAAAAAATACGCCAAGTGCGGCGAACATCAGTGCCTATGCGGACATCGTGCGTGAACGTGCCGTTGTCCGTGAGATGATCTCGGTTGCGAATGAGATTGCCGAAGCCGGTTTTGATCCGCAGGGGCGTACCAGCGAAGATCTGCTGGATCTGGCTGAATCCCGCGTCTTTAAAATTGCCGAAAGTCGTGCGAACAAAGACGAAGGGCCGAAGAACATCGCCGATGTGCTCGACGCAACCGTGGCGCGTATTGAGCAGTTGTTTCAGCAGCCACACGATGGCGTTACCGGGGTAAACACCGGTTATGACGATCTCAACAAAAAAACCGCTGGCTTGCAGCCGTCGGATTTGATCATCGTCGCCGCGCGTCCGTCGATGGGTAAAACAACATTTGCGATGAACCTCGTCGAAAACGCGGCGATGTTGCAGGATAAACCGGTACTTATCTTCTCGCTGGAGATGCCATCAGAACAGATCATGATGCGTTCTCTGGCGTCGCTGTCGCGCGTTGACCAGACTAAAATCCGTACCGGGCAGCTCGATGACGAAGACTGGGCGCGCATTTCCGGCACCATGGGTATTTTGCTCGAAAAACGCAATATCTATATCGATGACTCCTCCGGCCTGACGCCAACGGAAGTGCGTTCCCGCGCACGCCGTATTGCCCGTGAACACGGCGGCATCGGGCTTATCATGATCGACTACCTGCAACTGATGCGCGTACCGGCGCTTTCCGATAACCGTACGCTGGAAATTGCAGAAATCTCCCGCTCGCTGAAAGCACTGGCGAAAGAACTGAACGTGCCGGTGGTGGCGCTGTCCCAGTTGAACCGTTCTCTGGAACAACGTGCCGACAAACGCCCGGTCAACTCCGACCTGCGTGAATCTGGCTCTATCGAGCAGGATGCGGACTTGATCATGTTTATCTATCGTGATGAGGTGTATCACGAAAACAGTGATTTAAAAGGCATCGCGGAAATTATTATCGGTAAACAACGTAACGGCCCAATCGGGACGGTACGCCTGACCTTTAACGGTCAATGGTCGCGCTTCGACAACTATGCGGGGCCGCAGTACGACGACGAATAATAATTATTTTATGAATTAGGTAATTAAAGCAAACACTTATCAAGGAACACAAATGCAAGCGGCAACTGTTGTGATTAACCGCCGCGCTCTGCGACACAACCTGCAACGTCTTCGTGAACTGGCTCCTGCCAGTAAAATGGTTGCGGTGGTGAAAGCGAACGCTTATGGTCACGGTCTTCTTGAGACCGCGCGAACGCTCCCCGATGCTGACGCCTTTGGCGTAGCCCGTCTCGAAGAAGCTCTGCGACTGCGTGCGGGGGGAATCACCAAACCTGTACTGTTACTCGAAGGCTTTTTTGATGCCAGAGATCTGCCGACGATTTCTGCGCAACATTTTCATACCGCCGTGCATAACGAAGAACAGCTGGCTGCGCTGGAAGAGGCTAGCCTGGACGAGCCGGTTACCGTCTGGATGAAACTCGATACCGGTATGCACCGTCTGGGCGTAAGGCCGGAACAGGCTGAGGCGTTTTATCATCGCCTGACCCAGTGCAAAAACGTTCGTCAGCCGGTGAATATCGTCAGCCATTTTGCGCGCGCGGATGAACCAAAATGTGGCGCAACCGAGAAACAACTCGCTATCTTTAATACCTTTTGCGAAGGCAAACCAGGTCAACGTTCCATTGCCGCGTCGGGTGGCATTCTGCTGTGGCCACAGTCGCATTTTGACTGGGTGCGCCCGGGCATCATTCTTTATGGCGTCTCGCCGCTGGAAGATCGCTCCACCGGTGCCGATTTTGGCTGTCAGCCAGTGATGTCACTAACCTCCAGCCTGATTGCCGTGCGTGAGCATAAAGTCGGAGAGCCTGTCGGTTATGGTGGAACCTGGGTAAGCGAACGTGATACCCGCCTTGGCGTAGTCGCGATGGGCTATGGCGATGGTTATCCGCGCGCCGCGCCGTCCGGTACGCCAGTGCTGGTGAACGGTCGCGAAGTGCCGATTGTCGGGCGCGTGGCGATGGATATGATCTGCTTAGACTTAGGTCCACAGGCACAGGATAAAGCCGGGGACCCGGTCATTTTGTGGGGTGAAGGTTTGCCCGTAGAACGTATCGCTGAAATGACGAAAGTAAGCGCTTACGAACTTATTACGCGCCTGACTTCAAGGGTCGCGATGAAATACGTGGATTAATCGTTCTGTAATATTTGATTGTCTGTGCCGGATGCGGCGTGAATGCCTTATCCGGCCAATAAAATCCTACCAATTCAATAAGTTGATATTCTTTCATGCTCTTATAAAGGTCGTACCTCTGGCGGATGTACGTTTGTCATGAGTCTCACTCTGTTGCTAATTGCCGTTCGCCCCTGAACATCCACTCGATCTTCGCCTTCTTCCGGTTTATTGTGTTTTAACCACCTGCCCGTAAACCTGGAGAACCATCGCGTGTTTCAAAAAGTTGACGCCTACGCTGGCGACCCGATTCTTACGCTTATGGAGCGTTTTAAAGAAGACCCTCGCAGCGACAAAGTGAATTTAAGTATCGGTCTGTACTACAACGAAGACGGAATTATTCCACAATTGAAAGCCGTGGCTGATGCAGAAGCGCGCCTGAATGCGGTGCCTCATGGCGCTTCGCTTTATTTACCGATGGAAGGGCTTAACAGCTATCGCCATGCCATTGCGCCGCTGCTGTTTGGTGCCGACCATCCGGTACTGCAACAACAGCGCGTAGCAACCATTCAAACCCTTGGCGGCTCAGGGGCATTGAAAGTGGGCGCGGATTTCCTGAAACGCTACTTTCCGGAATCAGGCGTCTGGGTCAGCGATCCTACCTGGGAAAACCACGTAGCAATATTCGCCGGGGCTGGATTCGAAGTAAGTACTTACCCCTGGTATGACGAAGCGACTAACGGCGTGCGCTTTAATGACCTGTTGGCGATGCTGAAAACATTACCTGCCCGCAGTATTGTGTTGCTGCATCCATGTTGCCACAACCCAACGGGTGCCGATCTCACTAATGACCAGTGGGATGCGGTGATTGAAATTCTCAAAGCCCGCGAGCTTATCCCATTCCTTGATATTGCCTATCAAGGATTTGGTGCCGGTATGGAAGAGGATGCCTACGCCATTCGCGCCATTGCCAGCGCTGGATTACCCGCTCTGGTGAGCAATTCGTTCTCGAAAATTTTCTCCCTTTACGGCGAGCGCGTTGGCGGACTTTCTGTTCTGTGTGAAGATGCCGAAGCTGCAGGCCGCGTACTGGGGCAATTGAAAGCAACAGTTCGCCGCAACTACTCCAGCCCGCCGAATTTTGGTGCGCAGGTGGTGGCTGCGGTGCTGAATGACGAGGCATTGAAAGCCAGCTGGCTGGCGGAAGTAGAAGAGATGCGTACTCGCATTCTGGCAATGCGTCAGGAACTGGTGAAGGTATTGAGCACAGAGATGCCAGAACGCAATTTCGATTATCTGCTTAATCAGCGCGGCATGTTCAGTTATACCGGTTTAAGTGCCGCTCAGGTTGACCGACTACGTGAAGAATTTGGTGTCTATCTCATCGCCAGCGGTCGCATGTGTGTCGCCGGGTTAAATACGGCAAATGTACAACGTGTGGCAAAGGCGTTTGCTGCGGTGATGTAATGCAGGAAAGCAGGCTGGAGTTACCCAGCCTGCAGTGAAATTAAACTGTCGTCGCTTTCACTCTTTCTTTATAGATGATTTTTTTTGATGCCATCGTTCTACGTGAGAGATAATAAACGTTGTTAGTTCTTTTATTGTTAAGTTTATCCCAATTATCTGGAATTCCTTTCCCTGTTTTTTTCGTGTGGAGTAATAATTTCTGCACATCTAACCATTATTAAATTTAATAATAAGTGCCGGGTTTGTTACGATAGAATTTTTCTATATCCTCAAGAATATGCTTTGCCTTATTGCCTGTGACTTTCTGAGATTCAATTATAGTATCGTTAAATTCTAAAGTTAAAGAGAACTCTTTTTTTCCGCTTTGTGTAAGTTTAACCTTATATTGATTACCAATATCAAATAAAAAGGTCCTGTAATGAGAATAATCACCTTTAACCTCCTCGGCAAAACAGCAAAGCGTGCAAATATACATAAAATCTTTCTTACCCCTGATTTTGTTAACTAAATCAATAAATGCGTGAAAAACTGTACTTGCAATAGAACTTGATGCTTCTTCTCCAGGTCTACAAAAATCTTTTGCAATTTTTAACTGTGTTTCTATATATAAAAAGAGATCTTTGGCATAAGAGAAATCTTTGGCATAAGAGATATCTTTGTTATTTAGTGTATCTAGCTCTACAGGTAAAGATGTCGTTTTGTTGCTATTCACATATGATATATTCATGTCATCATCTCCTTCGGGAGTAATAAAATTAGTCACCATTGTAGGGTAGGGTTCTGGTCAATCAGAAATCATCTTTATAAAAATGTTATTTTATAAACTTCGATTGTTTTTGTAATGCTGTATCATTAAGTTCATTAAATCGTACAGCAGATAAATGTTCTATCAAATTTCGCTCATTTGCCGAGGATTCATCATAATAAACGTAAAATTAATGTATCCTTACATCGAGTAATAAACATTTTTTATACAAAAAAAGACAGGAACGTATTTACTGGGTTAAATATAATCATCCTGCTTTTCATCACAAAAACCGCAGATAATCCTTCCTTTCCCCGGCTGCTGGCGTTATGGTCAGATGGTTTTTGCAACAAATCTCACAATAAAAAGTTTCAACATACTGACTATTTAGGGAAAAATATGCGCAAGATCACACAGGCAATCAGTGCCGTTTGCTTATTGTTCGCTCTAAACAGTTCCGCTGTTGCCCTGGCCTCATCTCCTTCACCGCTTAACCCTGGGACTAACGTTGCCAGGCTTGCTGAACAGGCACCAATTCATTGGGTTTCGGTCGCACAAATTGAAAATAGCCTCGCAGGGCGTCCGCCAATGGCGGTGGGGTTTGATATCGATGACACGGTACTTTTTTCCAGTCCGGGCTTCTGGCGCGGCAAAAAAACCTTCTCGCCAGAAAGCGAAGATTATCTGAAAAATCCTGTGTTCTGGGAAAAAATGAACAATGGCTGGGATGAATTCAGCATTCCAAAAGAGGTCGCTCGCCAGCTGATTGATATGCATGTACGCCGCGGTGACGCGATCTTCTTTGTGACTGGTCGTAGCCCGACGAAAACAGAAACGGTTTCAAAAACGCTGGCGGATAATTTTCATATTCCTGCCACCAATATGAATCCGGTGATCTTTGCGGGCGATAAACCAGGGCAAAATACAAAATCGCAATGGCTGCAGGATAAAAATATCCGAATTTTTTATGGCGATTCCGATAACGATATTACCGCCGCACGCGATGTCGGCGCTCGTGGTATCCGCATTCTGCGTGCCTCCAACTCTACCTACAAACCCTTGCCACAAGCGGGTGCGTTTGGTGAAGAGGTGATCGTCAATTCAGAATACTGACAGAGCGGGAGAGCGTGACACTCTCCCGAATGCTGTTTTTTTAATCACACCTTTATCCTTTCGCTGTCTTGCTGCAAACTGATTAAGAGAGTTTTATCAAGGAGCAGCACATGTGGTATCAAAAGACGCTCACGCTTAGCGCCAAATCTCGTGGGTTTCATCTGGTAACGGATGAAATTCTGAATCAGCTGGCTGATATGCCGCGCGTTAACATCGGCTTACTGCATCTGTTGCTGCAACATACCTCCGCCTCTCTGACACTTAATGAGAACTGCGATCCCACCGTACGCCACGACATGGAGCGTTTTTTCCTCCGCACCGTTCCCGACAACGGAAATTATGAGCATGACTATGAGGGAGCAGACGATATGCCTTCTCATATCAAATCCTCAATGCTGGGAACATCGCTTGTATTGCCGTTACATAAAGGGCGTATTCAGACCGGCACCTGGCAAGGCATCTGGCTGGGGGAACATCGCATCCACGGCGGATCGCGTCGCATCATCGCGACACTACAAGGGGAGTAAAAAATGACCATTTCGGAGTTGCTACAATATTGCATGGCAAAACCAGGCGCAGAACAGAGCGTGCATAACGACTGGAAAGCGACGCAGATCAAAGTGGAAGATGTACTGTTTGCGATGGTGAAAGAAGTAGAAAATCGCCCAGCTGTTTCGCTGAAAACCAGCCCGGAGCTGGCGGAGCTGCTACGTCAGCAGCACAGCGATGTGCGTCCTAGCCGCCATCTGAATAAAGCGCACTGGAGCACCGTGTATCTCGACGGTTCGCTGCCGGATTCGCAAATCTATTATCTGGTGGATGCGTCTTATCAGCAGGCAGTGAATTTACTACCGGAAGAAAAGCGTAAATTGCTGGTACAACTCTGAAAGGAAAAGGCCGCTCAGAAAGCGGCCTTAACGATTACAGCATCGGCTTGAGGAAGCGTGCCGTATGCGAAGCTTCGCACTCCGCGACGGTTTCTGGCGTACCGGAGACGAGGATTTCGCCGCCGCCACTGCCGCCTTCTGGTCCCAGGTCGACAATCCAGTCAGCGGTTTTGATCACGTCGAGATTGTGCTCAATCACCACAATGGTATTGCCCTGATCGCGCAGTTTATGCAGCACGTCGAGGAGTTGCTGAATATCGGCGAAGTGCAGACCGGTGGTCGGCTCGTCGAGAATATACAGCGTCTGCCCGGTGCCGCGTTTTGACAGCTCACGCGCCAGCTTCACGCGCTGGGCTTCACCACCAGAAAGTGTGGTTGCGGACTGCCCCAGGCGAATGTACGTCAGACCAACGTCCATCAACGTTTGCAGCTTACGCGCCAGAGCTGGCACCGCATCAAAGAACTCACGCGCCTCTTCGATGGTCATATCCAGCACTTCGTGGATGGTTTTGCCTTTGTACTTAATTTCCAGCGTTTCACGGTTATAGCGTTTACCTTTGCACTGATCGCACGGCACGTAGATATCCGGCAGGAAGTGCATCTCCACTTTGATCACACCGTCGCCCTGACAGGCTTCGCAGCGCCCGCCACGGACGTTAAAGCTGAAACGTCCTGGCGTATAACCACGCGCACGGGATTCCGGTACGCCCGCAAACAGTTCGCGCACAGGTGTAAACACGCCGGTATAGGTCGCCGGGTTAGAACGTGGAGTACGACCAATTGGGCTTTGGTCGATATCGATCACTTTATCGAAATGCTCCAGCCCCTGAATATCGCGATACGGTGCCGGTTCGGCGATGGTCGCACCATTCAACTGGCGTTGGGCAATCGGGAACAGTGTGTCGTTAATCAGCGTCGATTTACCGGAACCTGAAACCCCTGTGATGCAGGTAAACAGACCGACTGGCAGCGTGAGCGTCACGTCCTTCAGGTTGTTGCCGCGTGCACCTGTCAGCTTCAGCACTTTTTCTGGATTCGCCGGAACGCGTTTCTTCGGCACTTCAATCTTGCGTTTACCGCTCATGTACTGCCCGGTCAACGATTCAGGCACTGCCATAATCGCTTCCAGCGGACCTTCTGCGACCACTTCACCGCCGTGAACACCCGCACCAGGACCGATATCGATCACATGGTCAGCGGCGCGAATTGCGTCTTCGTCATGCTCCACCACAATCACGGTATTACCGAGATCGCGCAGATGGATAAGCGTACCCAACAGGCGCTCGTTATCGCGCTGGTGCAGGCCGATAGACGGCTCGTCCAGTACATACATAACGCCAACCAGGCCCGCACCAATCTGGCTCGCCAGACGGATACGCTGGGCTTCACCGCCGGAAAGTG
Organism: Escherichia sp. WS1152; assembly: GCF_046487665.1. Classification (NCBI taxonomy): domain Bacteria; kingdom Pseudomonadati; phylum Pseudomonadota; class Gammaproteobacteria; order Enterobacterales; family Enterobacteriaceae; genus Escherichia; species Escherichia sp. WS1152. Next base: position 64,660 of record NZ_JBJQJA010000012.1, read on the forward strand.
TTTCTGCCGAGCGGGAAAGTGTCAGGTAATTCAGGCCGACGTTAACGAGGAATTTCAGACGATCGCCGATCTCTTTAAGGATTTTTTCTGCAATCTTCGCCCGCTGACCAGCTAGTTTGAGATTGTTGAAGAATTCCATCGCATGACCGATGCTCATGTCGGAGATAGCAGGCAGCGGCGTATTCTCGACATAAACGTGGCGCGCTTCCCGACGCAGACGCGTCCCTTCGCAGCTGGCGCATGGGCGATTGCTGATAAACTTGGCTAATTCTTCACGTACCGCACTGGATTCTGTCTCTTTATAACGGCGCTCCATATTGTGCAGCACGCCTTCGAACGGATGACGACGGATGGAGGTATCGCCACGATCGTTCATGTATTTGAATTCAATGTTTTCTTTGCCAGAACCGTACAACACCACTTTATGCACGTTCGCGCTCAGGCTGCCCCACGGCGCTTCGACGTCGAACTTATAGTGATCTGCCAGCGATTTCAGCATCTGGAAATAATAGAAGTTGCGGCGATCCCAGCCACGGATCGCACCGCCAGCCAGTGACAGCTCGGGGTTTTGGATCACGCGGTCAGGATCGAAATATTGCTGTACGCCAAGGCCGTCACAGGTCGGGCAGGCACCTGCCGGGTTGTTAAACGAAAACAGTCGCGGCTCCAGTTCACGCATACTGTAGCCGCAAATTGGGCAGGCGAAGTTGGCGGAGAACAGCAGCTCTTCCGCTTTCGGGTCGTCCATATCCGCCACTACCGCTGTACCACCGGAAAGCTCCAGCGCGGTTTCAAACGACTCCGCAAGACGTTGGGTAAGATCGTCACGCACCTTGAAGCGATCAACCACCACTTCAATAGTGTGTTTCTTTTGCAGTTCCAGTTTCGGCGGATCGGAAAGATCGCAGACTTCGCCATCAATACGAGCACGGATGTAACCCTGGCTTGCCAGGTTCTCCAGCGTTTTGGTGTGTTCGCCTTTGCGCTCTTTAATGATTGGCGCGAGCAGCATCAGACGCTTGCCTTCCGGCTGCGACAGCACGTTATCCACCATCTGGCTGACGGTTTGCGCCGCCAGCGGGACGTCGTGGTCCGGACAGCGCGGTTCGCCGACGCGGGCGAACAACAAACGCAAATAGTCGTGGATTTCGGTGATTGTCCCCACCGTAGAACGCGGGTTATGAGACGTCGATTTCTGCTCAATTGAGATGGCAGGAGAAAGCCCCTCAATATGATCGACGTCCGGCTTTTCCATCAGTGACAGAAACTGCCGCGCGTAGGCGGAAAGGGATTCAACGTAACGGCGCTGCCCTTCGGCATATAAGGTGTCGAAAGCGAGCGAGGATTTGCCAGAACCCGAAAGCCCGGTCACGACAATGAGCTTGTCGCGGGGGATAACGAGGTTGATGTTTTTGAGATTATGGGTGCGGGCGCCCCGAACTTCGATCTTATCCATTCACCTTTCCCGGATTAAACGCTTTTTTGCCCGGTGGCATGGTGCTACCGGCGATCACAAACGGTTAATTATGACACAAATTGACCTGAATGAATATACAGTATTGGAATGCATTACCCGGAGTGTTGTGTAACAATGTCTGGCCAGGTTTGTTTCCCGGAACCGAGGTCACAACATAGTAAAAGCGCTATTGGTAATGGTACAATCGCGCGTTTACACTTATTCAGAACGATTTTTTTCAGGAGACACGAACATGGCCAGCAGAGGCGTAAACAAGGTTATTCTCGTTGGTAATCTGGGTCAGGACCCGGAAGTACGCTACATGCCAAATGGTGGCGCAGTTGCCAACATTACGCTGGCTACTTCCGAATCCTGGCGTGATAAAGCGACCGGCGAGATGAAAGAACAGACTGAATGGCACCGCGTTGTGCTGTTCGGCAAACTGGCAGAAGTGGCGAGCGAATATCTGCGTAAAGGTTCTCAGGTTTATATCGAAGGTCAGCTGCGTACCCGTAAATGGACCGATCAATCCGGTCAGGATCGCTACACCACAGAAGTCGTGGTGAACGTTGGCGGCACCATGCAGATGCTGGGTGGTCGTCAGGGTGGTGGCGCTCCGGCAGGTGGCAATATCGGTGGTGGTCAGCCGCAGGGCGGTTGGGGTCAGCCACAGCAGCCGCAGGGTGGCAATCAGTTCAGCGGCGGCGCGCAGTCTCGCCCGCAGCAGTCCGCTCCGGCAGCGCCGTCTAACGAGCCGCCGATGGACTTTGATGATGACATTCCGTTCTGATTTGTCATTAAAACAATAGGTTATATTGTTTTAAGGTGGATGATTAAAGCATCTGCCAGCCATAAAAAAGAAGCCTCCGTTATGGAGGCTTCTACGTATCAGGTCAAAATCATTGGCCATTGTGGCGGTGTCTGATTCATCTCTTCTATCATCACCGACTCGATGTTGTGCCAGATAGCGGTGATGTCCGCCATTGTGATGCCAAGCAACCCCATTGCGAACCAACAGGCGGAAACAACGCCCAGACCGCTGCTGATCACCGCAAGCCCGACATAATCAGACCGACGAAAACGGATGTTGAGTGTGCTGGCCAGAAACATCATTACGGCACTAAGAAGTTGCCAGCGAAGAAGAACCACGCCAGTGGTGAGGGTAGCCATCAAACAATTCCTCTGAAAAGAGCCGATGCCCTGGACAGCGCGGCGTTGTTCACGGGAGGCGTGGTACACTCTGGCTATCGCGGGGCTTGCAGAACACAAAAATGAAACACTCTGTTTGTTTCATTAATTTTGTGAACTATATCACAATTGATTGTTTGTTAGCCATATTAGGCCGTGACTTTTATTGCTGTACAGATTATGTGGTTTTTCAGTGGCATTAAGGGCATATCTTCCCGCCGCCTCTGCATTCCTGTAGGAAATTAATTTTGAATATCAATGAATTATTTTCATCCAGGTGACGATTAGAAAGGTATCAATTTCAAATCAGGCAAAAGTGCTATTTATACCGTAAGATTTATCTAAAGACGTCGGTACCCAGGGTTTTCACCTTGCAATGGCCGGGTATAAACAGGCAGGAAATTGATAGCAATGAGTCATCGTGCACGACACCAATTACTGGCGTTGCCGGGCATTATCTTTTTAGTTCTCTTTCCCATCATTCTTTCGCTATGGATTGCCTTCCTTTGGGCAAAATCAGAAGTGAATAATCAGCTCCGAACCTTTGCTCAACTGGCACTGGATAAATCCGAGCTGGTCATTCGCCAGGCAGATTTAGTGAGCGATGCAGCTGAACGCTATCAGGGGCAAGTTTGCACTCCAGCCCATCAAAAGCGAATGTTGAATATTATTCGTGGCTATCTTTATATTAATGAATTGATCTATGCCCGTGATAACCATTTTTTATGCTCATCGCTGATAGCGCCTGTAAACGGCTATACGATTGCACCGGCCGATTATAAGCGTGAACCTAACGTTTCTATCTATTATTACCGCGATACGCCTTTTTTCTCTGGCTATAAAATGACCTATATGCAGCGGGGAAATTATGTGGCGGTTATCAACCCTCTCTTCTGGAGTGAAGTGATGTCTGATGATCCGACATTGCAATGGGGTGTGTATGATACGGTGACGAAAACCTTTTTCTCGTTAAGCAAAGAGGCCTCGGCAGCAACGTTTTCTCCGCTGATTCATTTGAAGGATTTAACCGTACAAAGAAATGGCTATTTATATGCGACAGTTTATTCGACAAAACGCCCAATTGCAGCCATTGTTGCGACTTCATATCAACGTCTTATAACCCATTTTTATAATCATCTTATTTTTGCGTTGCCCGCCGGTATTTTGGGGAGTCTTGTTCTGCTATTACTCTGGCTACGTATTCGACAAAACTATTTATCTCCCAAACGTAAATTGCAACGCGCCCTCGAAAAACATCAACTTTGTCTTTATTACCAGCCAATAATCGATATCAAAACAGAAAAATGTATCGGCGCTGAAGCGTTGTTACGTTGGCTTGGTGAGCAGGGGCAAATAATGAATCCGGCAGAGTTTATTCCGCTGGCAGAAAAGGAGGGGATGATAGAACAGATAACTGATTATGTTATTGATAATGTCTTCCGCGATCTGGGCGATTACCTGGCAACACATGCAGATCGCTATGTTTCTATTAACCTGTCGGCCTCCGATTTTCATACGTCACGGTTGATAGCGCGAATCAATCAGAAAACAGAGCAATACGCGGTGCGTCCGCAGCAAATTAAATTTGAAGTGACTGAGCATGCATTTCTTGATGTCGAAAAAATGACGCCGATTATTCTGGCTTTCCGCCAGGCTGGTTACGAAGTGGCAATTGATGATTTTGGTATTGGCTACTCTAACTTGCATAACCTTAAATCATTGAATGTCGATATTTTGAAAATCGACAAATCGTTTGTTGAAACGCTGACCACCCACAAAACCAGTCATTTGATTGCGGAACACATCATCGAGCTGGCGCACAGCCTGGGGTTAAAAACGATCGCTGAAGGCGTCGAAACTGAGGAGCAGGTTAACTGGCTGCGCAAACGCGGCGTGCGCTATTGCCAGGGATGGTTCTTTGCGAAGGCGATGCCGCCGCAGGTGTTTATGCAATGGATGGAGCAATTACCCGCGCGGGAGTTAACGCGCGGGCAATAAAATTACAGGCGGTGGCGATAATCGCTGGGAGTGCGATCAAACTGCCGACGGAAAACGCGGGAGAAGGTCTGCTGCGAGACATAACCCAGGTCCATTGCGATATCAAAAATCGGACGCTCGGTGGTGCGCAACTCAACGGCGGCCAGTAACAGGCGACGTTGGCGAATGTAATCGCCAAGCGTCTGATGCGTCACCGTGCGGAACATTCGTTGCAAGTACCACTTTGAATAGCCTGATTTTTTTGCGACTACATCAATGTTAAGCGGCTGGTCAATATGCTCGTCAATCCATGCGATAAGATCCTGAATAATTTTCTGATGGGACATAAATCTGCCTCTTTTCAGTGTTCAGTTCGTTAATTCATCTGTTGGGGAGTATAATTCCTCAAGTTAACTTGAGGTAAAGCGATTTATGGAAAAGAAATTACCCCGCATTAAAGCGCTGCTAACCCCCGGCGAAGTGGCGAAACGCAGCGGTGTGGCGGTATCGGCGCTGCATTTCTATGAAAGTAAAGGGTTGATTACCAGTATCCGTAACAGCGGCAATCAGCGGCGATATAAACGTGATGTGTTGCGATATGTTGCAATTATCAAAATTGCTCAGCGTATTGGCATTCCTCTCGCGACCATTGGTGAAGCGTTTGGCGTGTTGCCCGAAGGGCATACGTTAAGTGCGAAAGAGTGGAAACAGCTTTCGTCCCAATGGCGAGAAGAGTTGGATCGGCGCATTCATACCTTAGTAGCGCTGCGTGACGAACTGGACGGATGTATTGGTTGTGGCTGCCTTTCGCGCAGTGATTGCCCGTTGCGTAACCCGGGCGACCGCTTAGGAGAAGAAGGTACCGGCGCACGCTTGCTGGAAGATGAACAAAACTAAAGCGCCACAAGGGCGCTTTAGTTTGTTTTCCGGTCTTTGTCTTTCTCTCTATCCCGCTGGTACACAGGAGGGTTTCCCCCGACGTCAACACACCTCATTCGAGCACGTGGTGGAGGTTCCGGTTGGTGTTGATGCTTTAATTGTATGTCACCGACGTTTCTTCGCCAGTGTAAAAGTATACTTTTTAACCGCAATATTTTTGTCATCTCAGACGATTTTTTATCGCAATCCTGAACGGTATACGGCTCGATAACGCTGCAATCTTGCGCACCGACGATAACGTTTGCGCATCAATTGCCTGGTTTTTCATCGTCAAGACAATAAAAGAGAAAAAAGCAGCAAACTTCGGTTGAAAAAGCCGCTATGATCGCCGGATAATCGTTTGCTTTTTTTACCACCCGTTTTGTATGCGCGGAGCTAAACGTTTGCTTTTTTGCGACGCAGCAAATTGTCGCAAACCTGGAGCAGGAAGATAACGTTTCGCTGGCAGGGGATTGTCCGCCACGCATCTTGACGAAAATTAAACTCTCAGGGGATGTTCTCTTATGTCTACGCCATCAGCGCGTACCGGCGGTTCACTCGACGCCTGGTTTAAAATTTCACAACGTGGAAGCACTGTCCGTCAGGAAGTGGTTGCCGGGTTAACAACGTTTCTGGCGATGGTCTACTCGGTTATCGTCGTTCCAGGCATGTTGGGTAAAGCGGGCTTCCCGCCTGCGGCAGTTTTCGTTGCGACCTGTCTGGTTGCCGGACTCGGTTCTATCGTGATGGGTCTGTGGGCTAATCTGCCGTTGGCGATTGGTTGCGCCATCTCCCTGACGGCGTTTACCGCATTCAGCCTGGTGCTGGGGCAACATATTAGCGTACCTGTCGCGCTGGGTGCCGTGTTCCTGATGGGGGTGCTGTTTACGGTAATTTCTGCCACGGGTATCCGTAGCTGGATTTTGCGCAACTTGCCTCACGGTGTGGCGCACGGCACGGGGATCGGTATCGGTCTGTTCCTGCTGCTCATTGCCGCTAATGGTGTCGGTCTGGTGATTAAAAACCCGCTTGATGGTCTGCCCGTTGCGCTGGGTGATTTCGCGACCTTCCCGGTGATTATGTCACTGGTAGGTCTGGCGGTGATCATCGGCCTGGAAAAACTGAAAGTCCCTGGTGGCATTCTGCTGACCATTATCGGTATCTCAATTGTCGGTTTGATCTTCGATCCTAACGTCCATTTCTCCGGCGTTTTCGCCATGCCTTCATTGAGCGATGAAAACGGCAATTCACTGATTGGCAGCCTGGACATTATGGGCGCGCTGAATCCTGTAGTCCTGCCAAGCGTTCTGGCGCTGGTGATGACGGCAGTATTTGATGCCACCGGAACTATCCGTGCCGTCGCCGGCCAGGCGAACCTGCTGGATAAAGATGGGCAGATCATCGACGGCGGGAAAGCACTGACCACTGACTCCATGAGCAGCGTTTTCTCTGGCCTGGTGGGTGCAGCTCCGGCAGCGGTATACATCGAGTCTGCGGCGGGTACGGCGGCGGGCGGTAAAACCGGGTTGACGGCTATCACCGTTGGCGTGCTGTTCCTGCTGATTCTGTTCCTCTCTCCGCTCTCTTACCTCGTTCCGGGGTATGCAACGGCTCCGGCGCTGATGTACGTTGGCCTGCTGATGCTGAGCAACGTGGCGAAAATCGACTTTGCTGATTTTGTTGATGCGATGGCGGGTCTGGTTACGGCGGTATTCATCGTGCTGACCTGTAACATCGTAACAGGCATCATGATCGGCTTCGCGACTCTGGTGATTGGTCGTCTGGTTTCCGGCGAATGGCGCAAGTTGAACATCGGTACGGTCGTTATCGCCGTGGCGCTGGTGACCTTCTATGCGGGTGGCTGGGCTATCTAATCTTTCATCGGATTCTGAAAACGGGTGGCAATGGCTGCCCGTTTTTATTTTCTCCGCACATTGTGTGAGCTTTTGCGATATTCTGAAAAAATGAGAATTCAGGCATAACGTCTTTCTCAGATCATAAAAAACATCGCAAACAGGGAACGCATGGAAATCTTCTTCACCATACTGATAATGACCCTCGTGGTCTCGCTGTCCGGGGTGGTCACTCGTGTCATGCCCTTTCAGATCCCGCTTCCGCTTATGCAAATCGCCATCGGTGCGCTACTGGCGTGGCCGACGTTTGGTTTGCATGTGGAGTTTGATCCTGAACTCTTTTTAGTCTTGTTTATCCCGCCGTTGCTGTTCGCTGATGGCTGGAAAACGCCGACCCGTGAATTTCTCGAACATGGTCGAGAGATTTTCGGCCTCGCACTGGCGCTGGTGGTGGTCACCGTGGTCGGCATTGGCTTCCTTATTTACTGGGTGGTGCCGGGCATTCCGCTGATCCCCGCCTTTGCGCTGGCGGCGGTACTTTCTCCGACCGATGCTGTGGCGCTCTCCGGGATTGTTGGCGAAGGGCGCATCCCGAAAAAAATCATGGGCATTTTGCAGGGCGAAGCGTTGATGAATGACGCCTCCGGTCTGGTGTCGTTGAAGTTTGCCGTAGCAGTGGCGATGGGGACGATGATCTTCACCGTCGGCGGTGCGACGGTCGAATTTATGAAAGTAGCCATTGGCGGTATTCTCGCCGGTTTTGTGGTGAGCTGGCTGTACGGTCGCTCGCTGCGATTCCTCAGCCGCTGGGGCGGTGATGAACCCGCGACGCAGATCGTCCTGCTGTTCCTGCTGCCATTCGCTTCTTATCTGATTGCCGAACATATTGGCGTTTCCGGCATCCTCGCTGCGGTTGCCGCCGGGATGACCATCACCCGCTCCGGTGTTATGCGCCGTGCGCCGCTGGCAATGCGCCTGCGTGCAAACAGCACCTGGGCGATGCTGGAATTTGTCTTTAACGGCATGGTGTTCCTGCTGTTAGGTCTGCAGCTGCCGGGTATTCTGGAGACGTCGCTGATGGCGGCAGAAATCGACCCTAACGTCGAAATCTGGATGCTGTTTACCGATATTATTCTGATATATGCGGCGCTGATGCTGGTCCGTTTCGGCTGGCTGTGGACGATGAAAAAGTTCAGCAACCGCTTCCTGAAGAAGAAGCCGATGGAGTTTGGTTCGTGGACCACACGAGAAATCCTGATCGCGTCTTTCGCCGGGGTGCGTGGGGCGATCACTCTGGCCGGTGTGCTCTCTATCCCGCTGCTCTTGCCGGATGGTAACGTCTTCCCGGCGCGCTATGAGCTGGTGTTCCTGGCGGCTGGTGTCATTCTCTTCTCGCTGTTTGTCGGCGTGGTGATGTTGCCTATTCTGCTACAACACATTGAAGTCGCGGACCATTCGCAACAATTGAAAGAGGAACGTATTGCGCGAGCGGCAACGGCAGAAGTGGCTATTGTGGCGATCCAGAAAATGGAGGAGCGTCTGGCGGCGGATACCGAAGAGAATATCGATAACCAGCTGCTTACGGAGGTCAGTTCTCGCGTCATTGGTAACCTGCGTCGTCGCGCCGATGGACGTAACGACGTTGAAAGTTCTGTGCAGGAAGAGAACCTTGAGCGTCGCTTCCGTCTGGCGGCATTGCGTTCTGAACGTGCTGAACTGTACCACCTGCGCGCCACGCGGGAGATCAGCAACGAAACGCTGCAAAAATTACTGCACGATCTCGATTTGCTTGAAGCGTTGTTGATTGAGGAAAATCAGTAAGCCGAAAGCGACGTAACCAGGCCCGAGGTAATTTGAAAAAGGTGCAATCTTTTGCACCTTTAACAGGTTAGCTCGGGCTAACATTCATGATTCTAAAACAAATAAGTTATCTCTCTTTTAAAGTCAATTCATTGGCTGTTCTTCGACTTAACCTCAATCTGCATCTTGCATAATATCTGCAGTAATCTTCATAGCGACTGCATGAATATTATCCTCAGTTTGTGACATGTCAGTATGAGAGGTACAATCTTCTTCAAAGAATTTCTGTAGTGTTACCAGGATATCACTATTAATGGAGATATTTTCCTCACCACGGAGAATGGTAATACCCATTCCCTGGACGCTAGCCTCATCGAAATTAACACGATAGAGACGGATATTAAACATCCAGGATTTTGTTAAAACAGAACAGTTGAAATGGCAATTGCTTAAATTGGCATTATTAAAATTAACATTAGCCATATTAGAGCCGGTACATATAACCATTTCGAGGAACGTATTTGTTAACCGCGTAAAAAAGAGTTTGCTATCAATTAAGTTTATATTCTGGAGGGTTGCTTTATTCAGGTTGACACGAGACAGATCAGCATGTTCAAAGTTAATTAAATCAAGTTTAGAGAAGCTAAGGTCGGCTCTAAATAAATTAATATATGGCGCTATTACTTTATAAAGATTTACCTCAGCCATGTATGCCATATAAAAATTTGAATAATCAAGGAAGGTATTTTTAATATTGGCTCTATTCATTGTTGCATTGTAGAATTGAACATGCATAGCGGAGCATGAATTTAGAGTTCCGTCAGTCATTTTTATCTGAGCGAAATTTGAGTCATCGAGAATACAATTATCAAAAAGTATTTTTTCCATTATGGCGAAATTAAAATTCGTTTTATACATATTACAGTCCTGGAAAATAGCGTTTTGTAGTCTGCAACCTGCAAAATTCGAATTGGATAAATCTTCATCTTTAATCACGATACCTTTCAGGCTAAGGTGTGAAAAATCGTAACCACCATTTACTGTCTGTGGGATTTCGATAGTATTATTATGGACGGTGACATTATTTATAAAATATACCACCTTAATTGACACTTCCTTATCTTTATTAAGGTAAACTCTTCTCGTAATTCTATCGTCACATTTATTATTTGCATATGAAGCTATATCTATAAAATATTTATGTATTTTCCTGTCCGTTTCTTTCGTGATTTTTCCTGATGGTAAACTATCATAAATTCTTTTCATTTTCTGAATCAAGCCTATCACTTTTTCATGATCATCCATTTTGAAAAGAGAGAGGGCTTTATTGTCAATTAACGTGTTTTTATGATGTTTGCTGTAATTATCTGATTTTGTTTTCTTTGTATGTGATGGACTTGTGACAGAGTGGTTATCGTTAATCAGGCAAAGAGGGAAAAACATATTATTTAAACCATTATAGCGCATAAAATATCCTTATAATTAACAAGAAAGAAAAGGCATATTCTCTGCATTATCATTTTCTACGACTGTCAAAAATCGCTCATTTTTTAATGAGTTTATTTGTTTAATATTATGGGAAAAGGTGATGCATTTGGGAGAGGAAGAGTATTCCCCGGTCAGGCGACCGGGGAAGGGGAGATATTAATGTGCGCGGCCTTGCTCAACGCCAAAGCCGGTCTGGGAGCGGATAAACTGCGCACGGAACAGTTCACGCTCGCGCGCACCTTCCGCTGAGTTATCGGTTGCCGAGAAGAACCAGATGCCGAGGAATGCCACGGTGATAGAGAACAGCGCCGGGTATTCATAGGGGAAGATAGCCTTTTCGTGACCGAGGATCTGTACCCAAATCGTCGGGCCGAGGATCATCAGTACCACTGCGGTAATCAGCCCCAGCCAGCCACCCATCATCGCGCCACGCGTGGTCAGTTTCGACCAGTACATAGAAAGCAGAATGATCGGGAAGTTACAGCTCGCCGCGATGGCAAATGCCAGGCCTACCATAAAGGCGATGTTCTGATTCTCAAACAGCACGCCGAGGATAATCGCAATCACACCCAAAATCAGGACGGTGATTTTCGATACCCGCAGCTCTTCACGTTCGGTCGCGCCTTTTTTGAAGACGTTAGCGTACAGGTCATGCGAAACCGCTGATGCGCCCGCCAGCGTCAGACCCGCAACCACCGCGAGGATAGTGGCGAAAGCAACCGCTGAAATAAAACCGAGGAACAGGTTGCCGCCCACTGCATTCGCCAGGTGAACGGCCGCCATGTTGTTACCACCAATCAGATGGCCCGCCGCGTCTTTATATTCCGGATTTGCACCAACCAGCATGATCGCGCCGAAGCCAATAATAAAGGTCAGAATATAGAAGTAGCCCATAAACCCGGTGGCGTAGAACACGCTCTTACGCGCTTCGCGGGCATCGCTGACTGTAAAGAAGCGCATCAGAATGTGCGGCAAGCCCGCCGTACCAAACATCAGTCCTAGCCCCAGAGAGAGCGCGGAGATCGGATCTTTCACCAGCCCGCCCGGCTTCATGATGTCGACACCTTTCGGGTGTACCGCCATCGCTTCGCTGAACAGATTATTGAAGCTAAAGCCGACGTGTTTCATCACCATAAAGGCCATAAAGCTGGCACCGAACAGCAACAGCACGGCTTTAATAATTTGCACCCAGGTGGTCGCCAGCATGCCGCCGAACAGGACGTACATCATCATCAGCACGCCGACCAGCACCACCGCAATGTGATAGTTAAGGCCAAACAGCAGCTCGATCAGTTTACCTGCGCCCACCATCTGGGCGATAAGGTAAAGCGCCACCACCACCAGAGAACCACAGGCCGAAAGAATACGAATCGGCCCTTGTTTCAGACGATAAGAGGCTACATCGGCAAAGGTGTAACGCCCCAGGTTACGCAGACGTTCGGCAATCAGGAACAAAATGATCGGCCAGCCCACCAGGAAGCCCAGCGAGTAAATTAAGCCATCATAGCCGGAGGTAAACACCAGCGCGGAGATCCCCAAAAATGAGGCGGCGGACATATAGTCACCGGCAATCGCCAGCCCGTTCTGGAAGCCTGTGATATTGCCGCCTGCCGTGTAGTAGTCGCTACGAGAACGTACGCGTTTTGATGCCCAGTAAGTAATGCCGAGCGTAAACACGACGAAAATCAGGAACATAATAATCGCCTGCCAGTTCGTTGGCTGGCGCTCTACGGCCCCGCTAATAGCATCCGCGGCGTTAGCTGCGAAAGGGAGTGTGGCGGCAAGCGCCGTCAGAACTCTTTTCATGATGCTTGTACCTCATGCAGGACTTCGTTATTAAGACGGTCGAATTCGCCGTTCGCCCGCCAGATGTAGATACCGGTGAGAACAAAGGAGATCACAATCACTCCAACACCAATCGGAATACCGCGTGTGACGCTGGTGTTCGGATTCAGCGGGGTGCCCAGCCAGCCGGGCGCGAAGGCGATCAGTAAAATAAAGCCGATATAAACTGCCAGCATAATAATCGACAGGATGGTGGCAAACCGTTGCCGTTTTTCGACTAACTCCCTGAAATGCGCATTGTCTTCTATCCGCTGATAAATCGTACCATTCATCACAGATTCTCCAGAGGTAATGTAGGGATTGTTTTAATTCCCGCTCCCTTATGGGAGAAGGTTAACGCTCGGGTAACCCTTGCCGAATGTAGGCCGGATAAGGCGTTATACGCCGCATCCGGCAATCAATGCCTGATGCGACGCTGTCGCGTCTTATCAGGCCTACAAACCGTTACCGACTCGCATCCGGCAATTGTGGGTTACGATGGCATCGCGATAGCCTGCTTCTCTTCAAGCAGCTTCTCGACTACGCCAGGATCGGCAAGCGTCGAGGTATCGCCCAGGTTGCTGGTATCGCCCGCCGCAATTTTGCGCAGAATACGGCGCATAATTTTGCCGGAGCGGGTTTTAGGCAGGGAGTCGGTCCAGTGCAGCACGTCTGGCGTCGCCAGCGGGCCAATCTCTTTACGCACCCAGTTGCGGACTTCTGCGTACAGTTCTGGTGACGGTTCCTCCCCGTGATTAAGCGTGACGTAGGCGTAGATCGCCTGACCTTTAATATTGTGCGGAATACCTACTACGGCTGCTTCGGCAATCTTCGGATGCGCCACCAGCGCCGACTCAATCTCCGCCGTCCCCAGACGGTGACCGGAGACGTTCAGCACGTCGTCCACGCGCCCGGTTATCCAGTAATAGCCATCTTCATCGCGACGCGCGCCGTCGCCGCTGAAATACATATTTTTGAAGGTGGAAAAATAGGTCTGCTCAAAACGTTCGTGATCGCCAAACAGCGTACGCGCCTGACCCGGCCAGGAGTCGGTGATCACCAGACTGCCTTCGGTGGCCCCTTCCAGCGGGTTACCTTCGTTATCGACCAGCGCCGGTTGCACGCCGAAGAACGGACGTGTTGCCGAACCGGCTTTCAGCTCGGTAGCGCCAGGCAGCGGGGTGATCATGAAACCGCCGGTTTCGGTCTGCCACCAGGTATCGACCACCGGACATTTCTCGTTGCCGATTTTTTTCCAGTACCACTCCCACGCTTCCGGGTTAATTGGCTCGCCCACGGAACCGAGAATGCGCAGCGACGAACGGTCGGTGCCTTCGATCGCTTTATCGCCTTCCGCCATCAGCGCGCGAATCGCCGTGGGCGCGGTATAGAGAATATTGACCTGATGCTTGTCCACCACCTGTGCCATACGGGCAGGCGTCGGCCAGTTCGGTACGCCTTCAAACATCAGCGTGGTCGCGCCGCAGGCCAGCGGGCCGTACAGCAAATAACTGTGTCCGGTCACCCAGCCCACATCGGCGGTGCACCAGTAGATATCGCCCGGATGATAATCAAAGACATATTTAAAGGTCAGCGCCGCGTACACCAGATAACCGCCGGTAGTATGCAGCACACCTTTTGGCTTACCGGTAGAACCGGAGGTATAGAGAATAAACAGCGGATCTTCGGCGTTCATCTCTTCCGCCTGGTGCTGATCGCTGGCTTGCTCAACCAGGTCATGCCACCACAGGTCGCGCCCTTCCTGCCAGTCGATTTTTCCGCCAGTGCGCTTCAGTACCACCACATGCTCTACGCTGGTGACGTTCGGGTTTTTTAGTGCGTCATCAACGTTTTTCTTCAGCGGAATACTGCGCCCGGCACGCACACCTTCGTCGGAAGTGATCACCAGTCGTGAGTTAGAATCGATAATGCGCCCGGCAACGGCTTCCGGCGAGAAGCCGCCGAAAATTACCGAATGCACCGCGCCAATACGGGCGCAGGCCAGCATCGCAACCGCGGCTTCCGGCACCATCGGCATATAAATCGCCACCACATCACCTTTTTTAATGCCCAGCTCGAGCAGGGTATTAGCGAAGCGGCAGACGTCGCGGTGCAGCTCTTTATAGCTGATATGTTTGCTCTGGCTGGCGTCGTCACCTTCCCAGATGATGGCGGTACGATCGCCGTTTTCTTGCAGATGGCGGTCAAGGCAGTTTGCCGCCAGATTCAGCGTGCCGTCCTCGTACCATTTAATGGACACATTACCGGGGGCAAAGGAGGTGTTTTTCACCTTCTGGTACGGTTTGATCCAGTCGAGAATTTTTCCCTGTTCGCCCCAGAAGGTATCAGGTGCGTTAATAGATTGTTGATACATCGCCTCGTACTGCTGAGGGTTTATCAGGCAACGGTCTGCGATGTTGGCAGGAATGGTGTGTTTGTGAATTTGACTCATGCTTTTGTTCTCCTTGTAGAATGTTAATAATATGTGGCATAAGCGTTAAATGTAGGGGTATTGGCAGTTTTGTTTAGTATTTGGGCGACAGATCACGCAAAAGTAGAATTGTGCAAATAAACGGCAGGGTAATTTTTGAAGGTCAGCAACAAAAGTTGATTAATTCTTTGAGGAACATGCAGTTATGCATGCTGTTGAAAAAGAGGAAGATACTGACTAACTCTAAAGTGGTATTTTACATGCACTTACAATTGATTAAAGACAACATTCACAGTGTGGTTATTTGTTACACATAGGGGCGAGCAATGTCATGACAGTGTAGGTGCGGTTACTGTCGTGAAAAACAATAAAAACCGCCATTGCAACAATGGCGCAATTCGGATGAAGCCCCTATGACAAGGATAAAAATAAACGCACGCCGTATCTTCAGCTTATTGATTCCTTTTTTCTTTTTCACTTCTGTTCACGCTGAACAAACGGCTGCTCCCGCAAAAGCTGTAACTGTGGAAGCGAAGAATGAAACCTTTGCCCCGCAGCATCCCGATCAATATCTCTCCTGGAAAGCCACCTCGGAACAGTCAGAGCGTGTTGACGCCCTGGCGGAAGATCCACGGCTGGTGATCCTGTGGGCGGGGTATCCCTTCTCGCGCGATTACAACAAGCCGCGTGGACATGCCTTTGCTGTGACCGATGTGCGTGAAACCCTGCGTACCGGTGCGCCGAAAAACGCTGAAGATGGTCCGCTACCGATGGCGTGCTGGAGTTGTAAAAGCCCGGATGTGGCGCGTCTGATCCAGAAAGACGGCGAAGATGGCTACTTCCACGGTAAATGGGCGCGCGGCGGCCCGGAAATCGTCAACAACTTAGGTTGTGCCGACTGCCATAACACCGCCTCACCAGAGTTCGCCAAAGGCAAACCGGAGTTAACCCTTTCCCGTCCGTATGCGGCTCGCGCGATGGAAGCCATTGGTAAACCTTTTGAGAAAGCCGGACGTTTCGACCAGCAATCGATGGTTTGCGGTCAGTGCCATGTGGAGTATTACTTCGACGGCAAAAACAAAGCGGTTAAATTCCCGTGGGATGACGGCATGAAAGTCGAAAATATGGAGCAGTATTACGACAAAATTGCCTTCTCTGACTGGACTAACTCCCTGTCGAAAACGCCAATGCTGAAAGCGCAGCACCCGGAATATGAAACCTGGACAGCGGGCATTCACGGTAAAAACAACGTGACCTGTATCGACTGCCATATGCCAAAAGTGCAGAACGCCGAAGGCAAACTCTACACCGACCATAAAATTGGTAATCCGTTTGATAACTTCGCCCAGACTTGTGCGAACTGCCATACCCAGGATAAAGCTGCCTTGCAAAAAGTGGTCGCGGAACGTAAGCAGTCGATTAACGACCTGAAAATCAAGGTTGAAGATCAACTGGTTCACGCTCACTTCGAAGCGAAAGCAGCGCTGGATGCAGGCGCGACGGAAGCCGAAATGAAGCCGATTCAGGACGATATCCGTCATGCCCAGTGGCGTTGGGATCTGGCGATCGCTTCCCACGGCATTCATATGCACGCACCGGAAGAAGGTCTGAGGATGCTCGGTACGGCGATGGATAAAGCGGCGGATGCACGCACCAAACTGGCGCGCCTGCTGGCGACCAAAGGCATCACCCATGAAATCCAGATCCCGGATATCTCAACCAAAGAGAAAGCCCAGCAGGCCATTGGCCTGAACATGGAACAAATCAAGGCCGAGAAGCAGGACTTCATCAAAACGGTGATCCCGCAGTGGGAAGAGCAGGCACGTAAAAACGGTTTGTTAAGCCAATAACCCCGTTCCGCCTCGCAAGGGGCGGAAAACACAATGGAGTGAATATGAGCGTATTACGTTCGTTATTAACTGCCGGGGTGCTGGCGTCGGGCCTGTTGTGGAGCCTGAACGGAATTACCGCTACCCCTGCGGCGCAGGCATCTGATGATCGCTACGAAGTTACCCAGCAGCGTAACCCGGATGCCGCCTGTCTGGACTGTCATAAGCCAGATACCGAAGGTATGCATGGCAAACATGCTTCCGTTATCAACCCGAATAACAAACTGCCGGTCACCTGCACCAACTGTCACGGCCAGCCATCACCGCAACACCGCGAAGGGGTGAAAGATGTGATGCGCTTTAACGAGCCGATGTACAAGGTTGGAGAGCAGAACAGCGTCTGTATGTCCTGCCATCTGCCGGAACAGTTGCAAAAAGCGTTCTGGCCGCACGATGTCCACGTAACCAAAGTGGCGTGCGCCAGCTGCCATTCCCTGCATCCACAGCAAGATACGATGCAGACGTTAAGTGACAAAGGACGGATTAAGATTTGCGTCGATTGCCACAGCGATCAGCGCACCAATCCGAACTTTAACCCGGCGTCTGTTCCGTTGCTTAAGGAGCAGCCATGACCTGGTCTCGTCGCCAGTTTCTCACCGGCGTCGGCGTGCTGGCAGCCGTCAGCGGCACCGCAGGACGCGTGGTGGCGAAAACGTTGAATATCAATGGGGTACGTTACGGCATGGTGCATGACGAGTCGTTATGCATCGGCTGTACCGCCTGTATGGATGCTTGTCGGGAAGTGAACAAGGTGCCGGAAGGCGTCTCGCGCCTGACGATTATTCGTAGCGAGCCGCAGGGCGAATTTCCTGATGTGAAATATCGCTTCTTCCGTAAGTCTTGCCAGCACTGTGATCATGCGCCGTGCGTTGACGTCTGCCCGACCGGTGCGTCTTTTCGTGATGCCGCTAGCGGGATTGTCGATGTTAATCCTGATCTCTGCGTCGGTTGTCAGTACTGCATCGCCGCCTGTCCGTACCGCGTGCGCTTTATCCATCCGGTCACGAAGACGGCGGACAAATGCGATTTCTGCCGTAAGACCAATTTGCAGGCCGGTAAGCTGCCCGCGTGCGTTGAGGCTTGCCCGACGAAGGCGCTGACGTTTGGCAATCTGGACGATCCTAACAGTGAGATTTCGCAACTGCTGCGCCAGAAGCCTACTTACCGCTACAAGCTGGCGCTGGGAACCAAACCGAAGCTGTACCGCGTACCGTTTAAATACGGGGAGGTGAGCCAATGACGCAGACTTCCGCATTTCATTTTGAATCGCTGGTGTGGGACTGGCCGATTGCCATCTACCTGTTTTTGATTGGTATTTCTGCTGGTTTGGTGACGCTGGCTGTGCTGTTACGTCGCTTCTACCCGCAGGCGGGCGGTGCAGACAGTACGTTGCTGCGCACCACGCTGATTGTCGGGCCGGGCGCGGTGATCCTCGGTCTGTTGATCCTCGTCTTCCACCTGACAAGACCGTGGACCTTCTGGAAGCTGATGTTCCACTACAGTTTTACCTCGGTGATGTCGATGGGGGTGATGCTGTTTCAGCTTTACATGGTGGTGCTGGTGCTGTGGCTGGCGAAAATCTTTGAACATGATTTGCTTGCCCTGCAACAACGCTGGTTGCCGAAGCTGGGGATCGTGCAAAAGGTTCTGAGCCTGCTGACGCCCGTTCATCGCGGACTGGAAACATTGATGCTGGTGCTGGCGGTGTTGTTGGGGGCTTATACCGGTTTTCTGCTGTCGGCGCTGAAATCGTATCCGTTCCTTAATAACCCGATCCTGCCGGTGCTGTTCCTCTTCTCCGGCATCTCGTCCGGTGCGGCGGTGGCACTGATCGCCATGGCGATACGCCAACGCAGTAACCCGCATTCCACGGAAGCGCAGTTTGTACACCGTATGGAAATCCCCGTGGTATGGGGTGAAATCTTCCTGCTGGTGGCGTTTTTTGTCGGTCTGGCGCTGGGCGATGACGGTAAAGTGCGTGCGCTGGTGGCGGCATTGGGCGGCGGTTTCTGGACGTGGTGGTTCTGGCTTGGTGTCGCCGGGCTGGGGCTGATTGTGCCAATGTTGCTCAAACCGTGGGTCAATCGCAGTTCCGGCATTCCTGCCGTGCTGGCGGCGTGTGGGGCCAGTCTGGTCGGCGTGTTGATGTTGCGATTTTTCATTCTCTACGCCGGGCAGTTAACGGTGGCGTAAGCCAGAACAGAGGTGGTTTCTGGACGTATTCCTTCCTGAAGTCGGTTTTCTGGCGCTGTTGTTAAGTCTCGGGGTCAATGTGTTGACCCCGTTGACGGCCTTTGCGGGAGTGCGGTTGCGCTGGCCTGCCATGATGCGACTCACTTGCGTCGGCATTCTGGCGCAGTTCGCGCTCCAGCTGCTCGCCTTTGGCGTACTGACGTATTGTTTTCTCATCAGCGATTTCTCGGTCATTTATGTCGCGCAACATAGCTACAGCCTGCTGTCGTGGGAACTCAAGCTGGCAGCGGTGTGGGGCGGCCATGAAGGTTCGCTGCTGCTTTGGGTGCTGCTGCTTTCCGCCTGGAGCGCGCTGTTTGCCTGGCATTATCGGCAGCAAACCGATCCGCTATTTCCGCTGACGTTAGCCGTTTTATCTCTCATGCTCGCCGCACTGCTACTGTTTGTGGTGCTGTGGTCCGATCCCTTCGTGCGGATATTTCCACCAGCAATCGAAGGCCGCGATCTCAATCCGATGCTGCAACATCCCGGTCTTATCTTTCATCCACCGCTGCTTTACCTTGGCTATGGCGGTTTGATGGTAGCGGCGAGCGTGGTGCTGGCGAGTTTACTGCGCGGCGAGTTTGATGCGGCCTGCGCCCGAATTTGCTGGCGTTGGGCACTACCTGGCTGGAGCGCATTAACGGCGGGGATCATCCTCGGTTCCTGGTGGGCCTATTGCGAACTGGGCTGGGGCGGCTGGTGGTTCTGGGATCCGGTGGAAAACGCCTCTTTATTACCCTGGCTTTCTGCCACTGCGCTGCTGCACAGTTTATCCCTGACACGCCAGCGGGGGATTTTTCGCCACTGGTCGCTGTTACTGGCGATAGTTACTCTGATGCTGTCGCTGCTGGGCACCTTAATTGTCCGTTCTGGCATTCTGGTTTCGGTTCATGCGTTCGCGCTGGATAACGTCCGCGCCGTGCCGTTGTTCAGTCTGTTTGTACTGATTAGCCTTGCGTCTCTGGCTCTGTATGGCTGGCGAGCGCGGGACGGTGGCCCGGCGGTGCGTTTTTCGGGGTTATCGCGGGAAATGTTAATCCTCGCTACGCTGTTGCTGTTTTGCGCAGTGCTACTGATCGTGCTGGTGGGAACGCTTTATCCGATGATTTACGGCCTGCTGGGCTGGGGACGCCTCTCCGTTGGCGCACCGTATTTTAACCGCGCGACGTTACCGTTTGGTCTGTTGATGTTGGTGGTGATTGTGCTGGCGACGTTTGTCTCTGGCAAACGCGTGCAGCTTCCGGCGCTGGTAGCTCATGCGGGCGTGCTGTTATTTGCCGCTGGGGTCGTGGTTTCCAGCGTCAGCCGTCAGGAAATCAGCCTGAATTTACAGCCGGGTCAGCAGGTGACGCTGGCAGGATACACCTTCCGTTTTGAGCGCCTCGATCTGCAAGCCAGAGGCAATTACACCAGCGAAAAAGCGATAGTGGCACTGTTTGACCATCAGCAACGTATTGGTGAACTGACGCCGGAGCGGCGTTTTTATGAAGCACGCCGTCAGCAAATGATGGAACCGTCAATTCGCTGGAACGGCATCCATGACTGGTATGCGGTCATGGGGGAGAAAACTGGGCCGGATCGTTACGCTTTTCGTTTGTATGTACAAAGCGGTGTGCGCTGGATCTGGGGGGGAGGATTGTTGATGATTGCGGGCGCATTGTTAAGCGGATGGCGGGGGAGGAAGCGCGATGAATAAAGGACTTCTCACGCTACTGCTGTTATTTACCTGTTTTGCGCGCGCTCAGGTTGTAGACACCTGGCAATTCGCCAATCCGCAACAACAGCAACAGGCGTTAAATATTGCCAGCCAGTTACGTTGTCCGCAGTGCCAGAATCAAAACTTACTGGAATCCAACGCGCCGGTGGCAGTCAGTATGCGCCATCAGGTTTACAGCATGGTGGCGGAGGGGAAAAGTGAAGTCGAAATCATTGGCTGGATGACCGAACGCTACGGAGATTTTGTTCGCTATAACCCACCGTTAACGGGTCAGACGCTGGTGTTGTGGGCGCTGCCAGTGGTGTTGTTACTGCTGATGGCACTGATCCTCTGGCGAGTGAGGGCGAAGCGATGAAACGGCCTCAAATACCGGTGAAAATGCTGACAACACTCACGATATTGATGGTATTCCTCTGTGTCGGCAGTTATCTGTTAAGCCCAAAATGGCAGGCGATACGTGCGGAGTACCAGCGTCAGCGCGATCCGCTACATCAGTTTGCCAGCCAGCAAACCCCGGAAGCGCAGCTTCAGGCATTGCAGGATAAAATCCGCGCTAATCCACAAAACAGCGAACAATGGGCGCTACTGGGCGAGTACTATCTGTGGCAAAACGATTACAGCAATTCGCTGCTGGCGTACCGTCAGGCGTTGCAACTACGTGGTGAGAACGCTGAACTGTATGCGGCGCTGGCGACGGTGCTTTATTACCAGGCCAGCCAGCATATGACCGCCCAGACTCGCGCAATGATCGACAAAGCCCTCGCGCTGGACTCTAACGAAATCACCGCTCTGATGCTGCTGGCTTCCGATGCGTTTATGCAGGCGAATTACGCGCAAGCCATCGAACTATGGCAAAAAGTGATGGATCTCAACTCACCCCGGATCAACCGGACACAGCTGGTCGAGTCGATTAATATGGCGAAACTGTTGCAGCGGAGATCGGATTAATCATCTGGTGATGAAGATTATGTTATTGAGCTGCATAAAAAATAATCGAATGAACATATGTCAAAAATAATCACTAATCAGTATTATTGCAGATTAAACAAATAAAAATCTTTCCATAACAAATGGTTATTCATTAATCCTGCCATAAACTCGCGTTATTATGCATTAATGCAGCGAAAAGCTCTGTTGTTAAAGGGTTGCGCAACATACCGCGCAAATGATACTGATCATAAGCGTTAAAAAAATCTACAAACCAACGCAACACAATTCATGCCCTGGCAGTATGTCACGTTCTCGCGTTTCTGAACGGGGAACGGCGCTCCATTGAGGAAGTTATTCTGATGAAAAATATAAAATTCAGCCTGGCCTGGCAGATTCTGTTTGCTATGGTGCTGGGCATTCTCCTGGGAAGCTACCTGCACTACCATAGCGACAGCCGCGACTGGCTGGTCGTCAATTTGCTCTCTCCGGCGGGTGATATCTTCATCCATTTGATCAAAATGATTGTTGTGCCGATTGTGATCTCCACGCTGGTGGTGGGTATCGCGGGTGTTGGTGATGCCAAACAGCTCGGGCGTATTGGCGCGAAAACCATTATCTACTTCGAGGTGATCACCACCGTCGCCATCATTTTGGGGATCACTCTGGCGAACGTCTTCCAGCCCGGTGCCGGGGTGGATATGTCGCAGCTGGCGACCGTCGATATCTCGAAATATCAGAGCACTACGGAAGCGGTACAAAGCAGTTCCCACGGCATTATGGGCACGATTTTGTCGCTGGTGCCGACGAACATTGTGGCGTCGATGGCGAAAGGCGAAATGCTGCCGATCATCTTCTTCTCGGTGCTGTTTGGTCTGGGGCTTTCTTCCCTGCCCGCGACGCATCGTGAACCGCTGGTGACCGTGTTCCGCTCCATCTCTGAAACCATGTTTAAAGTGACTCACATGGTGATGCGTTATGCGCCGGTGGGTGTGTTTGCGCTGATTGCGGTGACGGTGGCTAACTTTGGTTTCTCTTCTCTGTGGCCACTGGCGAAACTGGTGCTGCTGGTGCATTTCGCCATTCTGTTCTTCGCGCTGGTAGTGCTGGGCATTGTGGCGCACCTGTGCGGGTTAAGCGTCTGGATCCTGATTCGTATTCTGAAAGATGAGCTGATTCTGGCGTACTCCACTGCCAGCTCTGAAAGCGTACTGCCGCGAATTATTGAGAAGATGGAAGCCTACGGAGCACCGGCGTCGATCACCAGCTTCGTGGTGCCAACCGGTTACTCTTTTAACCTTGATGGTTCGACGCTGTACCAAAGTATTGCCGCTATTTTCATCGCTCAGCTGTATGGCATTGACCTGTCCATCTGGCAGGAAATCATTCTGGTGCTGACGCTGATGGTGACCTCGAAAGGGATTGCTGGCGTGCCTGGCGTGTCGTTTGTGGTGTTGCTGGCAACGCTGGGTAGCGTAGGTATTCCGCTGGAAGGTCTGGCGTTTATTGCCGGTGTTGACCGTATCCTCGACATGGCGCGTACTGCGCTGAACGTGGTGGGTAATGCGCTGGCGGTGCTGGTGATTGCCAAGTGGGAACACAAATTTGACCGCAAAAAGGCGCTGGCTTATGAGCGTGAAGTGCTGGGCAAATTTGATAAAACTGCGGATCAATAATTGAAGATTGCCGGGGTTATCCCCCGGCAATGTGTGGATGCCTGATGCGACGCTGGTGCGTCTTATCAGGCCTACGCCAGACAGCGCAATAGCCTGATTTAGCGTGATTTTGTAGGTCGGATAAGGCGTTTACGCCGCATCCGACATCAACGCCTGATGCGACGCTTGCCGCGTCTTATCAGGCCTACGCCAGACAGCGCAATAGCCTGATTTAGCGTGATTTTGTAGGTCGGATAAGGCGTTTACGCCGCATCCGACATCAACGCCTGATGCGACGCTTAACGCGTCTTATCAGGCCTACCTTAACCGTTGGTTAATTTTTCAAACTCTTCACACCCGGTATCAAACCCTTCCATACAGCTCAGGTTCAACCAGTGCAGCGCCTTTTGTTTATTCTTCTCGATAAAACCTTCTTCACCGTTTAAGAACATCATTCCCGCCCAGTACTCGGAATAACCGGTTCGGGAAATTGCAGAGCTGCGTTTGAAATACCAGGTTGCCTTGTCATCGTCGGCCTTAATGCCCACGCCGTTGGCGTAAATCAAACCAAGCAGCATTTGGGCATCGACGGCAGAGTCGTTCTCCAGATCTTCCGAGGCGTTTTCTAACAGCGAAATCGCCTTTGGATAATCCGGTTTGCCCGCTTGAGTATTTACCAGAATATGCGCCAGCGTTACTTCACCTTCTTTACTGCCCGCTTGCGCCGCTTTCTCTGCAAGAACTTTTGCTTGTGGATAGTCCAGACTGACCGGATTGGTGATTTTGATCTGCGCCAACAGCGCGCAGGCATCAGCATCACCGCTGTCGGCGGCTTTCTGTGCCCAATATTCGGCTTTGCTCAAATCGCCGGAGCTAAACCAGCTGTCGGCAAGAAAATATTGTGCGCGTCGGTCCCCGGCCTCTGCTGCCTTTAAATACTGGCTGCCAGGCTCGGAGTCGTTGGCGTGGGCAAAGAATGTCAAAAACAACATCAATGCGATAATTTTTTTCATTTTGATAATACGATTGGGTAGGGAGTAACCAGTATAAAGAGTTCGAATGGATAAAAAAACAGCCTCCGAAAGGAGGCTGTAGAAAGGACTGTATTACGCCAGTGCCGCTTCGCGCAGGCGAGTTTTCAACTTGTTGTACTCGTCAATCACGTACTGCTCGGCGGCGCGCTGATCGGCGATCGGCTCGACGCGCACGGCGCAGTATTTGTATTCCGGCGTTTTCGTAATCGGGCTTAAGTTTTCGGTAACCAGCTCGTTACAGGCACCAATCCACCACTGGTAGGTCATGTAAATCGCCCCTTTGTTCGGACGATCGCTGACCTGCGCACGGGTGATAATTTTGCCTTTACGCGAGTGCACCCAAACCAATGCCTCATCTTCAATACCCAGACGTTTGGCGTCTTCGGTATTGATTTGTGCGTAGCCAGGTTCATCCGCCAGCGCCGCCAGTGCCGCACAGTTACCGGTCATCGAACGGCAAGAGTAGTGACCAACTTCACGCACCGTTGACAGTACCATCGGGTACTCGTCGGTGAGTTTGTCGATTGGCGCTACCCAGTCGCAGGTGAAGAACTGCGCCAGACCGTTCGGGGTATCAAACTTCTCTTTAAACAGATAAGAAGTCCCCTGATCGGCATCTGAAGTATCGCGGCAAGGCCACTGAATGAAGCCCAGTTCGCCCATTTTCTCGTAAGTCGCACCGTAGAAATCCGGGCACAGATGACGCAACTCATCCCAGATCTCCTGGGTGTTGTTGTAGTGCATCGGATAACCCATACGGGTGGCGATTTCACTGATGATTTGCCAGTCCGTTTTCAGATCCCATTTCGGTTCAACTGCTTTGAAGAAACGCTGGAAGCCACGGTCAGCCGCAGTAAACACGCCTTCATGCTCGCCCCACGACGTTGACGGTAAAATAACATCCGCCGCCGACGCGGTTTTGGTCATAAAGATGTCCTGAACGATAACCAGTTCCAGATCTTCAAAGGCTTTACGTACTGCCGACAGCTCCGCGTCAGTTTGCAGCGGATCTTCGCCCATAATGTACGCGGCACGCACTTCGCCATGCGCTGCGCGGTGCGGCAGCTCGCTGATGCGATAGCCGGTATGCGCTGGCAGGCTTTCCACACCCCAGGCTTTGGCGAATTTCTCGCGGTTAGCCGGATCTTTCACGTACTGGTATCCCGGATACGTATCCGGCAGCGCGCCCATATCGCAGGCACCCTGCACGTTGTTCTGACCACGAACCGGGTTTACACCCGCATGCGGCTTACCGAGGTTACCGGTCAGCATCGCGAGGCTGGTCAGAGAACGCACGGTTTCCACGCCCTGGTAGAACTGGGTTACACCCATGCCCCACAGGATGGCGGCGCTTTTCGCCTGGGCATACATCCGTGCCGCCTGACGAATCTCACTGGCGCTGACGCCGGTGATATCTTCAACCGACTCCGGCGTGTAGCCTTCAACGATTTTACGATACTCTTCAAAGCCTTCTGTACGTGAAGCGACGAACGCTTTGTCGTACAGATTTTCTTCAATAATGACATGGCCCATCGCATTCAACAGCGCGATGTTCGAGCCGTTTTTCAGTGCAATGTGCATGTCAGCAATGCGCGCGGTTTCAATTTTGCGCGGATCGCAGACGATAATTTTCGCCCCGTTACGTTTAGCGTTAATTACGTGATTCGCCACGATTGGGTGGGAATCCGCCGGGTTGTACCCGAAAACGAACACTAAATCGGTATTATCAATTTCGTTAATAGCATTGCTCATTGCGCCATTACCGACCGATTGGTGCAGACCTGCAACCGATGGGCCGTGTCAGACACGAGCGCAGCAGTCAACGTTATTGGTACCAATAACGGCGCGCGCAAATTTTTGCATTACATAGTTGGTTTCGTTACCCGTACCACGCGAGGAGCCGGTCGTCTGGATGGCATCCGGACCGTACTTCTCTTTGATGGCGCTCAGGCGCTCGGCAACGTAATTCAGTGCCTCATCCCAGGAAACAGGTTCGAGTTTGCCGCCACGCTGGCGACGGATCATGGGGGTTTTCAGGCGCGGGGTCAGGATCTGGGTATCGTTAATGAAATCCCAGCCATAATAACCCTTCAGACACAGGGTACCCTGGTTGGTTTTCCCCTGCGCTGCCTCCGCCCGGACGATTTTGCCGTTATCGACGACCAGGTTGATTTTGCAACCTGATGCGCAATAGGGGCAAACCGTGACGACTTTTTTCATCGGTCTCGCTCCAGTTAATCAAATCACGCATACGCGCTCTCGACTACAGTATGCATCTTTTATGCCACATTTTATTTGGGGTCATTCCCTGATATTACGGGCACTATTTATTCAAAACTCTGACGAAAAACAGGCTGTCGTCAGTTTTGACGTGACGAAACGAAATACCGCGTGACAGCCATCACGCGGCAGACATTTTATTTTTTCTCGACGACGGGAGCCGCCTGATACCCGCCGCCCAGCGATTTCATCAACTGAATGCTTTGGATCACCCGGCGGCTGTCCAGCATCAGTAATGACATCTCTTCGGCAAGTACTGGCAACCGGGCTTCAGTGGCCTGTAAGCGGCTGGTTAAGCCGCGCTGATAGGCGGCCTCGGCAGCGCGCTGGGTGAAGCGCGTGGCTTCCACGCGTTCAGCCTGCATTTCTCGCTCGTCGTTGAGCGTTTGCAGACGCGTGCCGTTGACGGCAACGTCACGCACCGCGTTCAGTACTGACTGGTTGTAACGTTCAATCATCATGTTGCTGGTGGCGCGCGTGCCTTCGAGATTGGCATTCAACCGTCCACCGTCAAACAGCGGCAATTTCAGACCCGGGATAAAGTTGAACTGGCGACTGGTTTTTTTGAATAAGGTATCCAGGTGGATGGCATCAAGGCCGAAAAACGCTTTGATATCAAAGCTCGGGTAGAACAACGCCCGCGCGGAATCCACCTGATCTAATGACGCCTGAACATACCAGCGCATGGCTTGCAGATCCGGGCGTCTGGCGAGCAACTCATAAGAGAGTGTCGCCGGAATGCCGGTCTGAACTCGTGGTAATGCTACAGGTTTGATCTCCGGCATATCGCTGGCTCCCGCGCCAATCAATGCACGCAGAGATTCTCGCGTTTCGGTGATTTGCCCTTTGACGGCAGCAATTTGTTTATCGACCGCCAGAATCTGTGCCCGCGCGCCGTGGAAAGGCACTTGCGCTTCCAGACCTTGCGCCACTTTACTCTGGTGCGCTTTCACCGCGTAATCAATCACATCGCGAGTTTGTTCTAACAGATCGAGCATCTGATAGCTGGCCTGCATACTGTAATAAAGCTGCGCTACGCCCGTGGTCAGCGATAGCTCTACTGCTGCGGTTTCTGCCAGCGCGGCATTATGCGCGCCAATGGCGGCGGCAACCGCTGAGCGATGCACACCCCACAAATCAAGATCCAGTCCGGCAAACAAACCTACTGTGGCTTCCGTATAGTACGGCCCGTCCATACCCAGTGCTGGCGCATCCATCGCATAAGGGCTTAAAAAGCCGTTCGCCGAGACGCGTTGGCGGTTGAGCATCCCTAACGCTGCGACCTGTAATTGTGAACCGGCATCTAACAAATCGGCCTGGGACTGCGCTTTTTCTTCCCGCAGTTTCGCTTCGGCGAGGGTGTGTGAACCACTTAGCGTCCGTTGGATCAGCGCATCCAGCTGCGGGTCATTGAGTTGTTTCCACCACTGCGCCTGCGGCCAGCCGGAGCTGGCAAGATGAATATCATCGGCCAGTTTGATTTGTTCCGGTTTGAGCTGTTGATGAGGCGCAGAATCCTTGCGTACCAGGGCACAGCCGGAAATCAGCGTCGTGCTGCCGAGAATGCTGCACAACAGCAGACGTGAAAGTTGACGATTGATCATTGTGTGGCTCCTTGTGCCTGTTCCGTGGCGGGCGTTAATGCCGGGGCTGTCCAGTCTGGCAAGCGGGCGAAAAGCTGGCAGACGTGTTGCTCCTGTTTTAATAAGGTGGGCAGGATGGCCTGCGAGGCGGGTGTCTCTTCAAGCGTTATTTGAGGAGAACGGCTGAGTGCGGTTGCCAGACCGGCAGCGTATTTTTCCAGAGCGTCGGCAAACTGACCTGCTCTGTCCGGCTGTAGTGCGTTATCCAGCGCCTGCGCCGAGTTCCAGGTGGCATCCCAGGCGTGAAGAAGATCGCGGCCCTGACGAATAACCGTTTGCGAACGTTCAATCAGTAAGGCGCGTTCTTCGCTGTCCAGTTGACGCTCCAGCGCCACGCGTTGGCACATCTCTTCACAGGCATTAAACGCCGCATGCAGACCTATACGAATTTGCAGATAAGTGCGCAGAGCCGTGACTTCCTGCTGGCGTGGGATCCGCATTACTTTACTTAACATACCCAGCGCGACAGCCAGTTTTTGCGGCAGCGTGCGCGCTTCACTTTCAGGCCAGACAAAGGTGTAAATCACCGCGGACACCACGGTACCAATGATGATACCCAGGGCGCGATCGCGAATTTCCACCAGGTCGTACACCGGGCCAAAAACGTTTTCGAGCGTGGCGAGCGCGAAGGTAACCACCATCTGTGTGCCGATATAAGAAGAGCGTTCAGAGCTGGTGGCAATCCATGCGCCCAACAGGAAAATCGGTGCCAGCACAAACAGCAATTCGACAATATTGTCCAGCCAGGGCATGACCAGTAGCGTGAATAACAGCGCCAGAATCGCGCCGCAAAAGGCCCCGCCAAAACGCAGCACCATCTTCTGGTACGATGAACCGACATTCGGATTAGCGACGATCACGCAGGTCAGCATACAGGTGTGAATGCCTTCCCAGTCCACGCCGCTGTAGAAGGTGTAACAGATCAAACAGGCGAGCAGCGTTTTTACCGCGTAGCGCATATAGTCTGGATTGGTAAAAGCATCGGCGGCCATTGATGGCGGTTTGGCTGCGGGCGTTGGCGGCGTATTCGGGTCTATCTGACCAAGCTGTAACAGTGTCTGGCAGATATTCTCCAGGTTACATTCCCGTGCCGCCATCGCTTCACTTTCACTGATCCGCCAGTCGCTTTGCCAGCACTGACCTTCGGTAATGGCATGCTGCAGCTTGTTGATTTCTGAAGCTAATTTTTGTCGGAATTCAATAATTGCCTGAGAATCAGCAAAAGAGGTGGGATCGTAGCGATTCAGCGTCGAGTAAATGTAGGTTACCGTTGCCACGCAGCTTTGCCACCATGCACTCTGGGTTCGCCAGTTGGCATCGTCCGCGAGGCAAAAGACATTGAGTTTTTGCAGCGCCAGCGCCTCTCTTTCAATCCGCGTTTCGGGTAGCGGTGCGAGGCTGTCCGTCAGGTGGCTAATGGCATCATCAAGCCGATCATTAAGCACCTGATGCATTTGCGAAATGGCACGACTGGGAAACCACAGCACGCCGATTAACGTCATCAGCAAGGTTGGATAGAGGCCAACAACGATACACCACAGCGTTAAGCGCACGACCACTTCCGGATAGTCGAGCATGGCGGGGAAGGTTTGCCCGTAAATAGCGACAATGGCGACGGCGAAAAAGACCAGCCCCAAGCGATGGGTGCGCATCAAAAACATGCAGCCCATCAGGATCGGTCCGGCGATGATCAAGCGGATCAACGGTTCGCCGTATGACCATTTGTAGATCAAAAACAGGCTGCCGATCTCCAGCACCGTGGCAACCACAAACAAGATCGCGACAAATTTGGTGTAAAACGCGTTCGACTGAATACCGTAAAACAGCACTGCCAGCGATAACGCCACAAAAGGGATCTCAAAAGTCATCGAGATCAGAATCACCAGCAGGCAGCCTACCCAGAGTTGCACGGTCTGCGGCACGCGACCTGGTCGCCGCTCGCTTAACTCTTCATGAAAGAACGCCAGCAGCCTGACCACCGGTAATGGCAGGGAGTTGAGCGCGCTCATTATTGCGGCTCAAGATTAGCGACTGCCGAAGCGCCGATGCGGAACATTTCCGGGTCAGGTTTATCGACCATGATTTTGACCGGAAAACGCTGGGCAACGCGGACCCAGTTAATAGAGCGAGACACTTTTGGCAGGCCGCCCAGCACCAGGCCGCCGTCATCCGGTAGCACGCCGTAGCCAATCGAATCCACTTTACCCTCGAAAGTTTTGCCGCTGTCACTCATCAGGCGAATCGTTGCGGGTGTACCTGAGCGAATATTTTTCAGATCGGTTTCGCGGAAGTTGGCGATCACGTACCAGTGACGAGTGTCGATTAGGGTAAAAATAGGGCGCATGGCAGAAGCAAATTGCCCGACGGAGGTTTTGAGGGAAATGACCCGGCCATCAAACGGTGCGCGAACGGTCGCCATTTCCAGATGCAGTTTGGTCAGGGCAATATCCGCTTCGACCGCCGCACGTTGCGCCACCAGCGCATCGACGCCGCTGACGGCGCTGGCGGCTGACTGCGCCTGTAACAATACGGCATTAAGATCCGCTTCTGCAGCGCGCTGCGCGGTCCTCGCACGGTCAACGTCTTCCGCTGAGACAAAACCTTCTTTCAGTAATGGCTCGGTGCGGCGTAATGTATCTGTGGCCTGTTTAGCGGCGGCACGGGCTTTTTCTACCGTGGCGTTAACCGAGTCGGCACCAAACTGTTGCGCGTCAACGCTACGCTGGGTGAGCATAATTTGCTTATCCAGTGCCGCGAGGGAGGCTTCGGCTTTCGCCAGATTGGCTTCGTACGGGCGCGGGTCAATGCGGAACAGCAAATCGCCCTGCTTCACCGCTTGGTTGTCGGTGACCGCCAGTTCTACAATGCGACCGCTGACTTCCGGCACCACATCAATGGTATCTGCTGACGCGTAAGCGTCATTAGTTGATGGCGCACTGTCTACGCGCCAGATAACGAAAACAAGGGCAACCAGCGCCAACGCAACCACTAACAGAGCAGGGAATTTACTGCGAGGAGCTTTTTTCGGCATACTTTCCATGAGCGCGTCTCAAATAGATTAGAAAAATGCCAGCCAGAACAGCATGGCGTAGAGAGCAAAAAGGGCGGTATAAATAATTCCGACAAATGCCAGCTTGATATTTGCCCGCTGAATAACTCGCCTCGTGATGAGCGTCAATATAAGGCTGGCAATGGCGCAGAAAAACCAGCTGGGATAATAAGCGCCGATCACCGGGATTGCCGGAGATAATGAACATCCCGAAACCATGAAGACGGGAATTATCCAGGCTGTTTTTTTGAGTTGCATCGCCATGCGAGAGAGAACTGTTGGCATATTAAATACATCCTGTCTGCTGCGAACAATATCTGTAGTGAATATCACTATCCATTGAAGGCGTCAGTATGGCTATTTTCTTGATGAATAAAAATAGCTTTATTCAGCCACCGCATTCATAACTTATATGTTTTATTTATTAATTGGCTGCATATATTTTTAAAGTAAATGCTTTTGGGGGCTTAAGCGCCCCCAAAAGTGAGTGGCATTAATTTGGGGTTACGATATTTACCCACAAATCGAAATTATCCAGACAGGCAATAATTTCTTCCAGTTTCGCACCATTGCCAATAATTTTGGCTTTCTTCGCTTTTACCAGATCCGCCATTTTGGCTTGTCCGGTCAGCACGGCGTGCAGATCTTCACGACTGATGTAGAAAGAGGCGTCAGCTTGGGATTGCAGCGTTTTACGGTAGTTAAGCACGCTATCGTTCAGCGTCAGGTTGAGGTTATCGCCGTTGCTCATATTGAAGTTCAGGCTGATATTTTTACCCGCGGCTTTTTCGCTATCGAGGCGAACGGACATAAAGTCGAACAGCATTTCGACCGACATTCCGCGAATGGTGTCCGGGGAACCGGTGGTGCCGTGGCTGAACTTATGCACCCCTTCGCGCAGCTCTTTCGCGCCGGTCAGGTAGAAACCGCGCCATGTGGCGGACTCGGCCTGATAGCCCAGCTGTTCAAAGTTATTCGCTTGCAGATTCTTCGCGACCTGGTCACCCGGGTTGGCGGCAATCACCTGTTTCAGCAGTTCTGCCGACCAGCGGTAATCACCTTGCTTGTTCGCTTCTTGCGCCAGGTTGATGACACGGGCAGAACCGCCCAGCGCTTTCACGTAACGTTTGCCCATCTCTACCTGACCATACGGATGCAGGTTAGCCGGGTTACCGTCGTAATAGCCAAGATAGAAGTTATACACCGCGCGGGCGTTGTGGCTGACAGAACCGTAATAACCGCGGCTGGCCCAGTTATTGGCAAGCGCAGGCGGCAGCTTAATCATGTCGCCGATTTCATTCATGGTGTAGCCCTGGTTCGCCAGATGCAGGGTTTGATCGTGAATATACTTGATGGTATCGCGATATTTACCAATATAATCATTGATATGCTTATTGCCCCAGACCGGCCAGGTGTGCGGCATAAACAGTACTTCCGCGTCGTTACCCCACATATCCAGCGTTTCGTTCAGGTACTCTGTCCACTTGCTGGTATCGCGGGTTTTCGCGCCGCGCAGAGTGTAGAAGTTGTGCAGGGTATGCGTGGCGTTCTCGGCGGTACACAGGGCTTTCAGGGCCGGAATATAGAAGTGCATTTCGGCTGGGGCTTCGCTGCCTGGGGTCATCAGGAAGTCAAACTCCAGGCCGTCGATAATCATCTTCTCGCCAGTTCTGACGATAGTTTTGGTTGGCGCAATAATGCTCGGGTCGCCGGTTGCCAGCGTCACGCCAAGGCCATTACCCACGTTGCCTTGCGCGTTGTGCGGCAGTAACAGACCGTAAGAGTAGAGCGCACGGCGGCTCATGATGTTACCCGCCAGCACGTTTTCGCTGATGGCTTCGTCCATAAAGCCAGCAGGGGCAATCACCTGAACTTTGCCGGATTTAACATCGGCTTCAGAGATAATACCTTTCACGCCACCATAGTGGTCAGTGTGGCTGTGAGTGTAAATAACGGCAACAATCGGTTTTTGCGGACGATGCTGGAAGTAAAGGTCAAGTGCGGCTTTTGCGGCAGGCGGCGTCACCAGCGGGTCGATGACAATAATGCCTTTCTCGCCCTCAACGAACGTAATGTTAGAGATATCCTGGCCGCGCACCTGATACATTTTATCGGTGACTTTGAACAGGCCAGATATGCCGTTGATCTGCGACTGACGCCACAGGCTGGGGTTTACGGTTTCCGGCGCAGCGGCATTAATATCAAATTTGTAATCGTCTGCGCGGTAGTAAACTTTACCGTTCGCATCACGCAGAATACCTTCATCCAGCAGCGGGGCGATAAATCCACGCTGGGCATCGTCAAAATCCTGACGATCGCTAAACGGTAATGATTTGGCGTAATTCTGATTAACCTGTTGGGTATATTGAGTGGCGGCTTTCGCTTCCTCTTTCGCGTTAGCGGTATTTACCATCATGCCGCTGACGGCGGTTAACGCAATAACAATCCTGCTCAAACGGAATAACCGAGAGTTATTCATATAAATCTCCATTTATCATTTATGTCGTAAATATGTAATCCATGCAAAATACGTCATTTAAAGCTGGCGTTATCATAATTGGGAAATTGCGACTTTAATAAGTGGAAGTGTGAGCGGAACGATCCATTTTATTAGGCATTTGTGCTGAAGAGGGAAAAGTACGGCATATTTATTACTATCATCAATAATGTGACCTGACTTATATTTTTATTATTTATATTACTTTCAGCTTTCACTTCGACAAGAAGTACGCACAATGATTAATCAGATGAATGATGCGGAGTGTAACCATGAAACCCGTCGTGCTGGTGGTGGATGATGACACGGCTATCTGCGCACTGTTGCAGGACGTGTTAAGTGAACATGTCTTTACGGTTTCAGTCTGCCATACCGGACAGGAGGCCATATTGCGTATTGAGGGCGATCCTGACATTGCGCTGGTGGTGCTGGATATGATGCTACCCGATACCAACGGCCTGAGGGTATTGCAGCAAATCCAGAAACTGCGTCCGACATTGCCGGTGGTGATGTTGACCGGCATGGGCAGTGAGTCTGATGTGGTGGTCGGGCTGGAAATGGGCGCGGATGATTACATCTGCAAACCGTTCACCCCGCGGGTGGTGGTCGCACGACTGAAAGCGGTGTTGCGACGGGTTGGTGCGCTGGCGGTTAATGACGAGAAAAGCGCCGGGCTGTCATTCAATGGCTGGTATCTCGATACCATGCGCTGCCAGTTGCACAATCCGCTTCAGCAACATGTCGAGTTAACTCAGGGCGAATATGGCTTGTTACTGGCTCTGGCGCAAAACGCGCGTCGGGTATTGAGCCGCGAGCAGTTGCTGGCGTTCACCCACAGCGACAGCGTGGAGGTGTTTGATCGCACCATCGACGTATTAATCATGCGCTTACGACGCAAAATCGAACTCAACCCGCATCAGCCGATGTTGATTAAAACTCTGCGCGGTCTGGGGTATGTCTTCGCTGCCGACGTGCATTAATCCGACATTTCTGTTTGCAGCTCTTCCAGCGTTTTCGCCCCGTCGATGGCATTGGCGCATAACAGGCTTGCCCGCGCGCAGGCGTGTGCCAGTTTGATGCTCTCGGTAAGCGTCCAGCGTTCATGGCAGCCATATAAAAATCCGGCACAAAATGCATCGCCCGCGCCGACGCTGCCGATAATTTCCCGTTGTTCTAACTTTTGCGAAGGGATCCACACGCCGCCCTGTTCTGGGGTCTCTCCCCACGCCCCTTCCGGGCAGTGGATCACCACCCGCTGGCGCACGCCCGCATCTAACAGTTCACGCGCGGCGGCAGCAATATGCGCGATATGCGGTTCGCCGTTGGGTAACCGAATTTCCAGCCCGCTAAACTCCCCGGCCTCCAGTTCGTTAATTACCAGATAATCCAGATGGCGCAACGCGGACAGCACCAGCGGCTGATAACGCGGATCGCCCTTACGGGAGACCAGGTCGAGTGAGGTTTCAAAGCCAGTATCACGCATTTGCGCCAGCAGGCGTGCGCTACGGGTGCCGTAAACATCGTCCGGCATATCCAGGCTGTCGAGCAACAGTAAATAGCCGAGATGGAAAATCTTCATGGTGTTATCGAGCTGATCGAACGCCGGAAGATCCAAAAGTCTGTTTGCACCCGGCGAATGGAAAAACGTCCGCTGCCCGCTTGGGTCTGTCATCACCTGCGACATCGACGTCGGGGCAAAGGTAGTGCGCTGCACATGCTGACGATTGACGTGATATTGCTCAAGCATCGCCATGATGTAATCGCCGTCGCTGTCCTGACCGATTAGCCCAACCGCCTGTAACGGCAGCCCGGTGCGCATTTTCGCCAGCGTCAGCAGGACGTTAAGCGGCGCACCGCCGGTGGAGCGTTCGCTGTGGGTGATCTCCGCCAGCCAGCCGCGCTCTGGCCACTGGATAATCTGATGGACGTGGTCAACCAACATATTGCCTGCGGCGATAATTCCTTTACGCTCCATCATGCCTGCCCCGCACTGCCAAAAATACGCATCTGTTGTGCAACCGTATCGCTGATGGCGGCTTCCACTGCCAGCAGTAACTCGGCAAACTCGTCATACATCGGCTGACGGTACGCCATTCGGGCCTCAACGGCAGCCAGCGCCGCTTGCGACATGCCAGTGTAGAAATTGATTTTGTGGATACCCAGTTCGATGGCGCGGCGGAAATCGGCATCGCTAATCCCTGAGCCGCCGTGTAATACCAGCGGGATAGCAGCCTGCTGGCGGATAGCGTCGAGGCGCGGGAAATCGAGTTTCGGTTCGCCGCGATATTTGCCGTGTGCATTGCCAATCGCCACGGCCAACGCGTCAATGCCGGTACGGTCGACAAAATCACGCGCCAGTTGCGGATCGGTAAACAGGGATTCATCGGCATGGCCATAGAGTGCACCGCCTTCGTCGCCACCCACCGCGCCCAGTTCAGCTTCTACCGATACGCCAACGGCATGGCACATTTTCACCACTTCCCGCGTCTGGCGGACATTTTCTTCATACCCCAGCGTGGAGCCATCAAACATTACCGAGCTGAATCCCAGCCGCAACGCTTGCACCACCGATTCAAAATGCAGTCCGTGATCGAGATTTAACACCACCGGAATGGCATGACGCGCCGCTTCAAATTTCACTGTCTCGACCAGGGAATCCAGCGAGATATATTTAAAATGTACTTCGGCAATGTTGATAATAAAGGGCGAACGTTCTTGTCTGGCAGCAGCAAACAAGGCGCGTAAAAAGTGCGAGTCCAGCACATTAAACGCACCTAACGAATAGTGATGTTCGCGGGCATGTGCCAGCCCTTCAGCGAGAGAAATCAATGGCATAACGTTATCCTTATTCAGCGGAACTGGCGGTATTCGTTACACAATACCAACTGTGCAGGTTCGTCTTCGTCAATCAGGTTGTAGCGGTCCAGTGGCTGTAAAAAGTGGTTATCGTGGTCGTCGTCATTGACAGAAGAGACTTCGCCAACCAGAACATCGCCAAAGCCGGTTTCCGCCCAAAAGCTGTGATACAGGCCGGGCGGCAGGCAGATACTTTCGCCGGGAGACAGGCGCAACTGAGTGCCTGCAGTATGTTTCTGGCGGCAGCCGTCGATCACCACCGTAATGTCACTATCAGCCGTTTGCTCGTTACTATCGGCATTCCACAGTTCAACAATTAAATTACCGCCGCCGCGATTGATAATGTCCTCACGCTTACGCCAGTGAAAATGCATTGGCGTGACCTGCGCATCGCGCACATGCATGATCTTCTCGGCGTAACATTTCACATACGGCATTCCTTTTGCTGAGCCGTTACGTAGGGTAAACAGCGTCAGCCCGTGTGCTGCAAAGTTGTTGCGACCAAAAGCGGTAACATCCCAGCCGAGTTTAAGATCAAAAACCTCCTCCCACGCGGCGGTGTCGAGCTGCTGCCATTGAGCAGGCGAGAAACTGGCAAAGGGCGGCAGATGTACGTCATGTTGCGAAAAGAATTGCCGTGTATGGCCGAGAATGTCGTTTATAGCGGAGCGTTTCATCGAAAGCGTTCTCCTTAGCGGTGACCGGGCAGCTGCGCCGCCCGGCGTGTGGACTTATTTCACCGTCCAGCCTTTGTAATTGCCGACGTTGTTTTTATCGATCATCGTCACCGGGATCAGCACCGGCTCTTTCGGCGCAGGTTTGCCCTGCAAAATGTCGTAGCCAATTTCCACCGCTTTCGCTGCCATCACCTGGGGATCTTGCGCCGGAGTAGCGACAAACAACGAGTTCTCACGCTTGAGCGCCTCTTCGGCGTCCGGGCTTCCGTCCACACCAACAATAAAGAACTCGTTACGTTGCGCCTGTTTTGCTGCCAGATCGGCACCGATTGCGGTGGGATCGTTAATCGCAAATACGCCGTCGATCTTCGGATTTGCCGCCAGCAGTCCCGTCATTACCTCCAGCCCGCCTTCACGACTGCCTTTCGCGTTCTGGTTGTCAGAGAGCACTTTGATGTCAGGATGGCGTTTAAATTCAGTCTGGCATCCTTCGACGCGGTTTTGCACGGCGGATACCGGCGGGCCGTTGATGATCACCACATTGCCTTTGCCTTTCAGGCGATCGGTGATGTATTTACAGGCCATTTCGCCCGCCTGGGTGTTATCGGAGGTGATGGTGGCATCAGCACCTTCTGCCGCTACGTCAACCGCGACGACTACGATCCCGGCATCTTTCGCCCGTTTCACCGCTGGGCCGATCCCTTTTGAATCGGCAGCGTTGAGGATAATCATATCGACGTTAGCGGCGATAAAGTTGTCTATCTGCGACACCTGCTGACCCAGATCGTAGCCGCTGGAAACCAGCGTCACTTTGACGTTATCGCCTGCCAGTTTGCGTGCTTCCAGCTCCGCGCCTTTGGTGATCTGCACGAAGAACGGGTTCGCCAGATCGCCCACCGTTACGCCTATCGATTTCAGTTCTTTCGCCTGGGCGAACGGTGCTGCGGTCAGCAGCGCGCCTGCATAGAGCGCGGTCACTAAGGGCTTCAATCTCATGCTGTATTCCTCATGTGTTTATGCACTTTGATGGTGTCGGGTACGGTATTTGTCGATCAGCACCGCAATGATGATCACCGCCCCTTTGATCACCAGTTGCCAGAAGTAAGAGACGCCCATTAAGGTCATGCCATTGTTGAGCGTGGCGATAATTAGCGCGCCGACCAGCGTGCCGGTGATGGTGCCGATGCCGCCGACAAAACTGGTGCCGCCGAGGATCACCGCTGCAATGGCATCCAGTTCGTAACCCATGCCTAAGTTGCCGTTGGCGCTGTACAGCCGTGAGGCGCTCATAATCCCGCCAAGCCCAGAAAGCAGGCCGCTCATACCATAAACAAACAGCAGCACCAGCCAGACCTTAATGCCGGTAAGACGCGCCGCCTGCATATTGCCGCCGACGGCGTAGATATGAACGCCAAGCGTGGTGCGGCGCAGAATAAACCAGCACAGCACAATCACTGCGAGGGCAATCACCACCAGCCACGGGACCGGCCCGAGATAGTTATTGCCTATCCACTCGAAATTAATGTTGGAGTTGATAACCGTGGTGCCGTCCGCCAGCAGATACGCCGCCCCGCGCAGCGCCGTATAGGTGCCAAGCGTGACGATAAACGGTGGCAATCCGGCAAAGGCCACCAGCGCGCCGTTGAACAGCCCCAGCAGCAGGCCGAGCATCAGCGCTGCCGGGATCGACAGCATGGCGAACTCAGGGCTAAGGGAGACGACCATCGCCGCCACCGCTGTGGTGCCGAGGATCGAACCCACGGAAAGATCGATCCCGCCGGTCAAAATGATGAAGGTCATCCCCGCCGCCAGAACAATGTTGATCGATGCCTGGCGGGTAATATTCAGCAGGTTGCTTTCGGTAAAAAAGTTTGGCGCGATAAAGCCAAATACCGCCACGATCAGAATCAAAATGGGCAAGATGCCGACCGTTTGCATCAGATCGCTCATCAGCATTTTTTTGGCAGAGGTTTTTGCAGAGGTCGTCATGAGGTTACCGCCTGGGAATGGGCGTCGTTGACGCCAGTCGCTAAGGTCATAATGTTTTCCTGGGTGATGTTTTTGCCGTTTAACTCACCGGCAATGCTGCCTTCGCGCATCACATAGACGCGATCGCTCATTCCCACTATCTCCGGCAGTTCGCTGGAGATCATCAGGATCGCCACGCCCTTGCGCGCCATCTCGTTCATGATCCGGTAGATCTCGCTTTTGGCGCCAACGTCCACGCCGCGGGTGGGTTCATCGAGCAGTAAAATGCGCGGGCCAATCGCCACCCAGCGGGAGATCAACAGTTTTTGCTGATTGCCGCCGGAAAGCCCGCCCGCGCGTACCTGGGCGTGAGGCACGCGAATGTTGAGCAACTTAATGGCGTCATCGGAAATGGTTTGCGCTTTTTTGCGATTGAGCATTCCCCAGCGGGCATCGCGCTCCAGGGTTGCCATGGTGATGTTTTCGGCTGCTGCCATTTCAAGGAATAAGCCTTGTTCTTTGCGGTTTTCGGTGAGAAAACCAATGCCAAGATCGATGGCTTCGCGCGGGGAGTGGATCACCACCGGTTCACCATCGACTTCAATCATTCCGCCTGTCGCTTTCCGCACGCCGAAGATCAACTGCGCCAGTTCGGAACGTCCGGCACCCACCAGTCCGGCGAGGCCAACAATTTCGCCGGAACGCACCAGCAGGCTACTCGGCTGGACTTTGCCGCCGTCGGTCAGGTGGTGAACATTCAGGCGGGCTTTACCGAGCGGGATATCGCGCTCTTTATTGAACAGATCGCTCAGTGGCCTGCCGACCATCATCCGCACCAGCTCCCCGGCATTGAGGTTATCGCGGGTCAGGCTGCCAACGTATTGCCCGTCGCGCAGCACGCTGACGCGATCGGAAAGCTCATACACTTCCGCCATACGGTGGCTGATGTAGATAATCGCCATCCCTTCATCGCGCAGCCGCATAATCAGTTCAAACAGACGGTGAGTTTCACGGGAGGAGAGGGCAGCGGTGGGTTCGTCCATCACCAGAATGCGGCTGTTGCGATGTAGTGCGCGGGCGATTTCGACCTGCTGTTGCTCGGCAATGGTCAGCGTCATGACCTTATCGCTGGCGTTAAACTGCGCGCCGAGGCGGTCGATCACTTTTTGCGCCTGCACTAGCATCTCTTTACGCTGCACCAGCCCGCCGTGGGAAAGCTCGCTGCCGAGAAAAATATTTTCTGCCACCGACAGATTCGGTGCCAGCTGCATCTCCTGATAAATCAGCGTAATACCGGCGCTTAAGGCATCTTTTGGCGTGCGAATGTGAAAGGGCTTGCCGTCTATGAGGATCTCGCCGCTGGTGGCGGTATACGCCCCCGCCAGCACCTTCATCAGCGTGCTTTTTCCCGCGCCGTTTTCCCCCATCAGGGCATGGATCTCGCCAGGGTAGACCGTCAAATCCACCCCTTTGAGTGCATAAAATTTGCCGAAGGCTTTGGCAATATTGCGCATCTCCAGAACTGGCGTGCTGTTCATGGTGGACTCCTGCGAGGTTGTCGATATCAGCACTCCATCACAGGAAAGTAAATGCAAAATGTCAGAAGCCGTTCATATTTGTCATATTGCGATTTTTCTTCACGGAGCGTGATATGGCGCACCCCGGACGTCATTTTTTTGCCAGCGCGCGCGGGCGATTGCTGCTTTTGAATTTGCTGGTGGTGGCGGTGACGTTGATGGTCAGCGGCGTGGCGGTAATGGGCTTTCGTCATGCCAGCCAGATGCAGGAGCTGGTGCAGCAGCAAACGGTGGATGATATGACCGGCAGCCTGAATCTGGCGCGCGACACGGCAAACGTGGCAACGGCGGCGGTGCGATTGTCGCAGGTGGTGGGAGCGCTGGAATATAAAGGCGAAGCCGAGCGGTTGCAGGAGACACAGCGGGCATTAAAAAGCTCGCTTGCACAACTGGCGAACGCGCCTTTAGCGCAGCAGGAAGCCGGGCTGGTGACGCGAATCATCACGCGTAGCAACGAACTGCAAACCAGCGTCGGCGGTATGCTGGAGCGCGGGCAAAGGCGGCATCTGGAGCGCAACGCGCTGTTAAGTTCGCTGTATCAAAACTTAAGTTATCTGCGGCATCTGCAAAAAGTCACTCACGCGCAAGATGATATTTTGCTTAACGAGATGAACCGACTGATTGTTGCCGCTATTGCCACCCCCGCGCCGCAGGCGATTATTCATCAACTGGTCGGGGTAATGTCTGCGTTGCCGACCCACAGCGATATGCCATTGGTTAATACGTTACTCAATGATTTCAATGATGAAATGCGTAAACTCGCGCCGCTTTCTGCCGCTCTGGAGCAAAGCGATCTGGCAATCAGCTGGTATATGTTTCACATCAAAGCGCTGGTGGCGATCCTCAATGGCGACATCAACCGTTACGCCGAACAGGTGGCGACGCTCTCCGGTCAGCGCGTGGCGCAAAGTTACCAGGATTTGCGCTCCGGCGAGAGGGTGATCATGATTTTCGCCCTGTTAGCGGTGGTGATCACCGCGTTTGCCGGCTGGTATATCTATCGCAACCTCGGCACTAACCTGACGGCGATTTCCCGCGCCATGAGCCGCCTGGCGTACGGCGAAGCGGACGTCACTTTTCCGGCGTTACAGCGGCGTGATGAGTTGGGTGAACTGGCGCGCGCCTTTAACGTTTTTGCCCGCAATACCGAGTCACTCGAACGAACCTCACGGCTGCTAAAAGAGAAGACCACGCAGATGGAGATTGCCCAAACTGAGCGGCAGGGGTTGGAAGAGGCGCTATTACACAGCCAGAAACTGAAAGCGGTCGGGCAACTGACGGGCGGGCTGGCCCATGATTTTAATAATCTGCTGGCGGTGATTATTGGCAGCCTGGAGCTGGTGAATCCGGACTCGCCAGACGCGCCGCGAATACAGCGGGCGCTGCAAGCTGCCGAACGTGGGGCGCTACTGACACAACGACTGCTGGCGTTTTCCCGCAAGCAGTCCTTACATCCGCAAGCCGTTGAACTGAAAACATTGCTGGAAGAGTTAAGCGAATTAATGCGCCACTCCTTACCGGCAACGCTGGCGCTGGAGATTGAAGCGCAGTCTCCGGCGTGGCCCGCGTGGATTGACGTCAGCCAACTGGAAAATGCCATCATCAACCTGGTGATGAACGCCCGTGACGCGATGGAAGGGCAGACGGGAATCATCAAAATTCGTACCTGGAATCAGCGCGTTACTCGCAGCAGTGGGCAGCGTCAGGACATGGTGGCACTGGAGGTCATCGATCATGGCAGCGGTATGTCGCAGGCGGTGAAAAGCCAGGTATTTGAGCCATTCTTTACCACCAAACAGACGGGCAGCGGCAGCGGGCTGGGTTTGTCGATGGTCTATGGTTTTGTGCGCCAGTCCGGTGGGCGCGTTGAAATTGAAAGCGCGCCGGGGCAGGGGACAACGGTCAGATTACAGCTTCCCCGCGCGCTGACGGCGGCGAAAAACCTATCGCCAGCGGCAGTAGAACAGGCTTCTGTCAGCGGCGATAAACTGGTGTTAGTGCTGGAAGATGAAGCCGCGGTGCGCCAGACCATCTGCGAACAGTTGCACCTGCTGGGCTATTTGACGCTGGAAGCAAGCAGCGGCGAACAGGCGCTGGATCTGCTGGCGGCATCAGCAGAAATCGATATTTTTATCAGCGATTTAATGCTCCCCGGCGGCATGAGCGGCGCAGAAGTGGTCAATGCGGCCCGCAAACTTTACCCGCACCTGACGCTGCTACTCATCAGCGGTCAGGATTTACGCCCCAGCCATAACCCCGCGCTGCCAGACGTGGCGCTGTTGCGCAAACCCTTTACCCGTGCGCAGTTGGCGCAGGCGCTGGGGCAAGAGAATTGAGAATCCTCCTCTACTCGTAACAGGCACCTTTGCCTACCTTGTATTAACTTTGTTGCGAGGCCGAGTTTATGAAACGCCACTCCACGCTCTTTTTTTTCACCCTGCTCACGCTGACCACCGTACCGGCCCAGGCCGATATTATCGACGACACCATTGGCAATATTCAGCAGGCGATTAACGATGCTTATAACCCTGACCGTGGGCGAGATTATGAAGATTCGCGCGACGACGGCTGGCAGCGTGAAGTGAGCGACGATCGGCGCAGACAATATGACGACCGCCGCCGCCAGTTTGAAGATCGCCGCAGGCAGCTGGACGATCGCCAACGTCAGCTTGATCAGGAGCGTCGGCAACTGGAGGATGAAGAGCGGAGAATGGAAGATGAGTATGGGCGGTGAGGTAGGCTCGGGTGCTGGCATCGCCCCTCACCCTAACCCTCTCCCCAAAGGGGCGAGGGGACCGATGGTGCACGGGGTGATTTTCTCCCTCTCCCTGTGGGAGAGGGCCGGGATGAGGGCATCAGCGCGCACATTCTCCCCCATCACGCCACCCCAATCTCCATCCCATCAAACCCCGCCTCAAACCCTGACGGCAGCGCGTTCTCCATCAGCCACGCATCAAACTGGTGGCTGATATGGGTCAGAATCACCCGTGGCGAGCGGATAACCTGATTCAGCGCAAGCACGGTATTTAAATCACAGTGATTACGCGGTGCATCCTCGCGCGGCGGGTGGCTGCAATCAATCACCATTACCTGTAGCTGATTATTGTGTAAAAATTTCAGCGTTTTTTCCGGCAGGCCTGCGGTGTCAGACAGCCACGCCACCCGGCTGTGTGCCGTTTCCAGCAGATAACCGAAGGTCAGTTTTGAGTGGTTTAGCGGCAGCGGTGTCACCTGCAACCCCTGCAAATCGAACACCACAAACGGTTCCACCGTGTGGCTGAAATCAAGCAGGCCCGGATGTTTAAACAGATCGTCGCAGCCCTGTTCATCCGGCGGGCCGTAGACCGGGATCGAATCGCCCACGCCCCAGCGCAGCGGAAACAGTCCCTGAACGTGATCCATATGATAATGCGTCAGCAAAAACTGCTGGAACGATCCTGGCGACCAGCGATCGGTGAGATCGTGCAGCCCGGCGTCGATCAGGGTGACAGCCTCGTTAAACTTCACTACGCCGCTGCACGGCTGGCGGCGATACTGCGGCGAGCGTCGCGCTCGTGCGCAGGCCGCGCACTCGCAGCCCCATGCCGGAACGCCCTGTGCGCCGCCGGTGCCCGTGAGCGTGAGGGTCAGGCTCATGTTACAGCGCCTTGGTGAAGCGGAAATGGCTCTGCTCGTAGCCTTCGCGCAGATAGAAACGGTGCGCGTCGTGGCGCTTCACGTTGGTGGAAAGCTCGGTCATTTCGGCCCCGGCCTGGCGGGCTTCTTCTTCTGCCCACGCCAGTAACTTACTGCCGACGTTCAGACCGCGCGCCTGCGGCATCACCACCAGCTCCTGAATTTCGCCGATCCAGTTGACATGATGCAGATGAAACTGCAAATGCAGGCCGATCATGCCAACAACTTCGCCATCCAGCAGCGCCAGATGGTAGCGCATGTTTGGGTCACGCAGGTTGGCGTTAAAGCCCACGCGAAACGCGTGATGGTCAAACTCCGCCTGTTTTAGCTCACA
This sequence comes from Escherichia sp. WS1152, assembly GCF_046487665.1. Taxonomy (NCBI): domain Bacteria; kingdom Pseudomonadati; phylum Pseudomonadota; class Gammaproteobacteria; order Enterobacterales; family Enterobacteriaceae; genus Escherichia; species Escherichia sp. WS1152. Next base: position 109,608 of record NZ_JBJQJA010000012.1, read on the forward strand.
AATCAGCGCGTAAACCGCGTCGGTGTCGTACTGCGTGGCCGGGCGAAGCTCACAAGCAGGCATGGTGTTTCTCCTTCTGATGAATCAGCGTCAGCAGCGTGTCGACCGACTGGCGCAGGCTGCCGTCATTATTGAGCGTATGGCAATCCTGTGGAGTATAGCGGGCAGCGCGCGCCAGCCGGGCGTTAATTTCACTGGCGTTTTCACGACCACGGTTTTCCAGGCGCTGGCGCAGGATCTCCGGCGACACCTGTAAGCAGATGGGCAGCAGCGCCGATGCATAGCGCGCCCGCGCCTGCGGCAGATGGGCGCGTGAGCCGTTGACCAGCACGTCGAATCCGGCGTGCAGCCAGAGGTCGATCTCGACGCCGACGCCATAATACAGACCGTTAGCGTGCCAGCTTAAGGCCAGTAGGTTTTGCCCCGCGCGGGTAAAAAACTCCTGCTCGCTCAGGGCGATATGGTTTTCGCTTCCAGCGCTGGCGTCGCGCGTGATGTAGCGATGCGCCACCAGTAACTGAGTTTGTTCCCGCAGGCGGAGTTCCGCCAGCAGGCTATCTTTCCCGGAGCCGGACGGCCCCATTAACCAAATCAGTTTTCCCGTCATCAGAACACCCTTTTACCCTGACGCCAGACGTGGTCGATATGAATGTGGTTGCCCTTGCGATGCGCCAGCACCAGGTCGGCGCGTTTGCCCTCGCCAATCACCCCGCGATCCTGGAGATTAAGCGCCTGCGCTGGATTTTTAGTCACCAGCTTCACCGCCTGCGGCAGCGTAAAGCGGTTGCTCTCGTCATCGGCGACGCGGAACGCCGCATCCAGCAGGCTGGCGGGGTAGTAGTCGGAAGAGAGGATATCCAGCAGGCCAAGCTGCGCCAGTTCACTGGCCGCCACGTTGCCGGAGTGCGAACCGCCGCGCACAATATTCGGCGCGCCCATCAGCACGTTCATGCCATGCTTGCGCGAGGCTTCCGCCGCTTCGAACGTAGTGGGAAATTCGGCGATCACGCTGCCAAGCTGGTGGGATTCGGCAACATGGGCGTGGGTGGCGTCATCGTGGCTGGCGAGCGCAATGTGTCGCGCGCGGCACATTGCGGCGATGGATTCGCGATTTGGCTGCGACCAGCGTGCAGCAAGCGCCAGCTGTTCCTCTTCATACTGCTGCATCTGCGCGTCGGTGAGCGAGTATTTGCCCTGATAATATTCGCGATACTTCTCGCGGTTGGCGAACTGGCGCTGGCCCGGTGAGTGGTCCATCAGCGACACCAGCGTCACCGGCTCGCGCTGCACCAGTTTTTCAAACAGCGGCAGCGTGGTGTGATGCGGCAGTTCGCAGCGCAGATGCAGACGGTGCTCGGCGCGGTTGACGCCGCGTTTCTGCGTCTCTTCGATGGCGTTGATCATCTTCTCCAGATTCTCCAGCCGATCGCCGCCGTCGCGCACGTCGCCAATTGCCACGGCGTCCAGTACGGTGGTGATGCCGCTCGCCACCATCAGCGCGTCGTGGCTGCTCATCGCCGAGTGGGCAGGCCAGTCAACTTTCGGGCGCGGGGTGAAGAATTTATCCAGATTATCGGTATGCAGCTCAATCAGCCCCGGCAGCAGCCAGCCGCCTTCGCCGTCCATCGCCTCCGGTAGGCGGCTCTGGCTTTCGGCAAAGGCGCGGATTTCGCCGTCCTGCATCTCCAGCGAACCGTTTACCACTTCGTTTTCCAGCACCAGTTTGACGTTATTGATAATCATGCAGAGGCTCCCATTGGGTGCAGGCGGTCGGCGACGTCATTGCGTACGGCTTCGTCATGGAAAATGCCGACGATGGCCGCGCCACGGGCTTTTGCTTCGCGGATCAGTTCCACTACGGCGGCGCTGTTTTTAGCGTCCAGCGAGGCGGTAGGTTCGTCGAGCAGCAGAATGGGGTAGTCGACGATAAAGCCGCGGGCGATGTTGACGCGCTGCTGTTCGCCGCCGGAGAAGGTCGATGGCGCCAGGTGCCACAGGCGTTCCGGCACGTTCAGGCGGGTGAGCAGACGCGCGGCTTTAGCGGCGCAGGCTTCACGCGGTACGCCGGTATCGAGCAGCGGCTGCATCACCACTTCCAGTGCTGAAATACGCGGGATGACGCGCAGAAACTGGCTCACCCAGCCGACGGTGGTTTTGCGGATCTCCACCACTTTGCGCGCTGGCGCGGTGACCAGATCGACCCATTCGTCGCCGTGTTTGATCTGGATTTGCCCTTCGTCGGGCAGATAGTTGGCGTACAGCGAGCGTAGCAGGGTTGATTTTCCGCTGCCGGAATGGCCGTGGAGCACCACGCATTCGCCCGCGTTGACGATGAGCGAGGCGCGGTTGAGGACGGGCAGGCGCACGCCGTTTTGCTGGTGCAGGATGAAGGTTTTACTGACGTTTTGTACGTTAATCATTTTTCGCCTCGTGGTTCGGGTGTCGGATGCGACGCTGACGCGTCTTATCCGACCTACGGGGAGCGCATTTGTAGGCCGGATAAGGCGTTTACGCCGCATCCGGCACCGGCTCAATTCTGCAAAACCGATGACACCAGCAGCTGTGTATACGGATGATGCGGGTCGTCGAGCACGCGGTCGGTTAACCCACTCTCCACCACTTGCCCCTGCTTCATCACCAGCAAACGGTCCGCCAGCAGGCGGGCGACGCCTAAATCGTGGGTGACAATCACCACCGCCAGGTTCAGCTCCACCACCAGGCCGCGCAGCAGATCGAGCAGGCGCGCCTGCACCGACACATCCAGCCCACCGGTTGGCTCGTCCATAAACACCAGCTTCGGATGCGTCACCAGGTTGCGGGCAATCTGCAAACGCTGCTGCATACCGCCGGAAAAGGTGGTCGGCAGGTCGTCGATCCGGTTGGCGGGAATTTCCACCTCTTCCAGCCACTTCTGCGCGGTAGCGCGAATGTCGCCGTAATGACGCGCCCCGGTTGCCATCAGCCGCTCGCCGATATTGCCGCCTGCCGACACCTGGCGGCGCAGGCCGTCGAGCGGATGCTGATGCACTACGCCCCATTCGGTGCGCAGCAGGCGACGGCGGTCGGCCTCGCTCATGCCATAGAGGGAACGGTTTTCATAGTGAATCTCCCCCAGTTGCGGCGTCAGACGCGCGGAGATTGATTTCAGCAGCGTGGTCTTCCCGGAGCCGGATTCCCCGACAATGCCCAGCACTTCTCCCGGCCATAAATCAAAAGAGACATCGCTAAAACCTTTGCCCGGCGCGTAAAGGTGGGTCAGGTTATTGACCGAAAGTAACGGTTGATTCATTGGCTTTTTGCCTCGCTCTGTTGGCGGCAATAATCGGTATCGGAGCAGACAAACATGCGGTTTCCGGCGTCATCCAGCACCACTTCATCAAGATAGCTGTGGGTCGTTCCGCAGATGGCGCATGGCTCATCCCACTGCTGAACGGTGAACGGGTGATCGTCGAAATCGAGACTTTCCACGCGGGTAAACGGCGGCACCGCATAGATGCGCTTTTCGCGCCCTGCGCCGAACAGTTGCAGGGCGGGCATCATGTCCATTTTCGGGTTATCAAATTTCGGGATCGGCGACGGGTCCATTACGTAGCGCCCGTTTACCTTCACCGGATAGGCGTAGGTGGTGGCGATATGACCGAAGCGGGCGATATCTTCATACAGCTTCACCTGCATCACGCCGTACTCCTCCAGCGCGTGCATGGTGCGGGTTTCCGTTTCGCGCGGCTCGATAAAGCGCAGCGGTTCGGGGATCGGCACCTGGAAGATAATTATCTGATCTTCGGTCAGCGGCGTTTCGGGGATGCGGTGACGCGTCTGGATAACCGTCGCATCATCCGTGCGTTCGGTGGTATTCACCCCGGTCACGCGCTTAAAGAAGTTGCGGATCGACACGGCGTTGGTGGTGTCATCCGCGCCCTGGTCAATCACCTTCAACACGTCGCTTTCGCCAATCACGCTGGCGGTGAGCTGTATGCCGCCGGTTCCCCAGCCGTACGGCATTGGCATCTCGCGCCCGCCAAACGGCACCTGATAACCGGGGATTGCCACCGCTTTTAAGATGGCGCGGCGGATCATGCGTTTGGTCTGCTCGTCGAGGTAGGCAAAGTTGTAGCCGCTCAGATTAGCCATGGTTCTGCTCCTGTTGCAGACGTTTGAGTAGCTCCAGTTCGGCCTGGAAATCGACGTAGTGCGGGAGTTTGAGGTGCGAGACAAAGCCTGCGGCTTCGACGTTGTCGGCATGTGCCAGCACGAACTCTTCATCCTGCGCCGGGCCTGTCGCGTGCTCGCCGTACTCCGGGGCTTGCAGAGCGCGGTCGACCAGCGCCATCGCCATCGCTTTGCGCTCGCTCATGCCGAACACCAGCCCGTAGCCGCGCGTGAAGTGCGGAGATTCATCCGGTGGGTCGATAAAACCGTTGACCATTTCACACTCAGTCATCAGCAGTTCGCCGACGTTCACCGCAAATCCCAGCTCTTCCGGCACAATCGACACGTCGATGTAACCACTGCGGATTTCACCCGCGAACGGGTGATTGCGCCCGTAACCGCGTTGGGTGGAGTAGGCCAGCGCCAGCAAATAGCCTTCGTCGCCGCGCATGAGCTGTTGCAGGCGGGAAGAACGTGAGCAGGGGTAAACCGGTGGCGTGCGGGTGATGTCATCCGGCTGTGCGCCGCTATCCTCTTCAAACTTCGCCAGCCCCTGACGCGCCAGCAGGCTGAAAACGTGCGGCGACGGCTGTTGTTCGCTGTCGGCGGTGGTCAGCGTCGGCGCTTCGCCGTTTGCCAGCAGGGTGAAATCGAGCAGGCGATGGGTGTAGTCGTAGGTTGGGCCAAGCAGCTGGCCGCCGGGAATGTCTTTATAAACCGCCGAAATACGCCGTTCGAGGCGCATCTCCGTGGTGTCGAGCGGCTCGCTTACCGCGAGCTTCGCCAGCGTGGTGCGGTAGGCGCGCAGCAGGAAAATTGCTTCGACGTTATCGCCGCTGGCCTGTTTCAGCGCCAGCGCCGCCAGTTCGCGGTCGGCAATGCCGCCTTCGGTCATCACGCGATCTACTGCGAGGTTAAGCTGCTGTTCAATCTGGGCGACGCTCAGTTCAGGCAAATCGGTATCGCCCCGGCGTCGGCTCTCTTGCAGGGCGTGGGCGGCGTCGATCGCCTTCTCGCCCCCTTTCACGGCAACGTACATCAGCACACCTCCACATGAGTGGTTCGCGGAACAGCCAGCAGGCGCTCGCCGCAGGTCAGGATCAGGTCGATGCCGAGCGGGAACGGGTGCGGGCGCTCGGTGAGTTCGTGCAGAATGCACTCCGGCAGCTGCGGGGCGATCATTCGTTCTTCGGCAATACCCGCGCCGGTGAGACGCAGCATGCGCCCGCCGCTCAGGCTGGCGACCTGTAAAATCAGCGTTGCGCCCGCTTCCGGCGCAACGGCGGTGCCGGTGGAAAGGGCGTTAAGCTGTTCGCTGGAAATCGCCTCATCCGTTACCGCGAAGGTCGCCTGTTCCGGCTGGCTGACCAGCGGCGCGTTGGTATGAAAACGCAGGCTCTGGCTGACGATATCGTTGCTCAATGGCGCGGCAAGCCACACCGGCGTGTCGTTATCGGCCAGCGTCAGCAGCACGCTGGTGGTGGCGATATTCAGCGGCTGCCAGCCGCGTTTGAGCTGATGCAGGGCGACAATCACGCCCGGCTCGCTCATGGCCTTTAACAGGCGACGAAAACTGTGCTGGGCATCCTGCACGGGAAGCATAAAAGCGGTTTCCAGGGTCATGCGTTGTCTCCGCGAACCATCGTAAAGAAGTCGACCCGGCTGGCGTTCACTTCGGCCTGGCGTGCGGCAATGCGTGCCATACGGTCAGCGTCCAGCGGGGCAATAAGAGTTTCTAATAAGTTTTGAAAGTGGCGGGTTTGCTGCATCAGCGCGTCAATCAGCGCGCAGCGTTCGGTGTGCTGTTTGTCGCGCCCCAGCACCCAGCTGTAGCCGAGCGTGCCGTCAGTCAGGCGTACGGCGGCGCGGGTGAGCGTGGCGTCGCCGGCAAAAAAGCGTTCGCCGGTGCCGCCCATCCGCGCCTGAATCTGTACCAGGCCAGTTTCAGCGGCGCGGATCACCTCATAGTCGGCGGTGATGTTCAGCGCGTTCAGGCGTGCTGCCAGTTCTGCCGGTTGGCTGTGCGCCAGTACGGACATCCAGTGCTGGCGGGTCGCGGTATCTGCGTGCATTCAGTGCTCCATAGTGAATTCAATCATGTCGGCGCGCGTCAGGCTGACGGAGTACTCCGCCGGGCTGCTTTCACCGTCACGGTGGTTAAGGGTGCGCACGCACAGCAGCGGCGACATATTCGGGATTTCAAGACGCTGGCTCTCTTTGGCCTGGGCGCGGCGGGCGCTGATCCGCGTCTGGCTGCGGCGCAGTGCAATCCCCGTTTGCTCGCGCAGAAAATCGTGCAGCGAGCCGCTGTCGAAGCGTTGCAGCGTCGGCCAGAGGGTGAGGTCCGCGAAGTAGTGGTCGATCAAACAGAGCGCGATGCCGTTGACCCGGCGCAGGGTGCGCAGGTGGATAACGTTCTCGCCCTCCTTGATCCCCAGCGCGTCAGCGACGTGACCGGAGGCCGGGCGCAGCACCGACAGCAGTTTTTCGCTGGTGGGATGGCTGCCCTGATCCAGCAGATTCTGGCTAAAACGCGCCTGGGCGTTGAGCGGGTAATCGAACGGGCGCATCAGCACCAGCACGCCGACGCCCTGACGGCGCTGTACCCAGCCTTTTTCCACCAGTTGGTCGATGGCGCGACGCAGGGTGTGGCGGTTCACCGCAAAGCGCGCCGCCAGTTGCTGCTCGGCGGGAAGATAGTCGCCGCAGCGGTAGTGTTGACGAAGCTCCTGCTCAAGTTTTGCGGCTATCTCCTGATAGCGTGTTGGGTAGCTGGTCGGATGTGTAGACAAGTGCATAGCTATCAATGCCTCGCTAATCAGATAAAGTGCTTACGCAACCGTTGAGAGAGGAAATCCAGCAGGCTGACCGTGACGATGATGAGCACCATCAGGGCGCAGGTTTGCTGGAACTGGAAACCGCGAATCGCTTCCCACAGCGTGACGCCGATCCCGCCCGCGCCGACCATGCCGACGACGGTCGCCGAGCGGACGTTGGATTCGAAGCGATAGAGGGAGTAGGAGATCAGCAGCGGCATCACCTGCGGCAGCACGCCGTAGAGGATCTCTTCGAGCTTGTTAGCGCCGGTCGCGCGAATGCCTTCCACCGGGCCGGGTTCAATCGCTTCCACCGCTTCGGAAAGCAGCTTGGAGAGCACGCCGGTGGTGTGGATAAACAGCGCCAGCACGCCAGCGAACGGGCCGAGGCCGACGGCGACCACGAACAGCATGGCGAAGACCATTTCGTTAATGGCGCGGCAGGCGTCCATCAGGCGGCGAACGGGCTGGTAAACCCACCACGGCACCAGGTTTTCGGCGCTCATCAGGCCAAAGGGGATGGAGAGAACCACCGCCAGCGCGGTGCCCCAGACGGCGATTTGCAGCGTGACGGCCATTTCGGTGAGGTAATCCTGCCACTGGCTGAAATCGGGCGGGAAGAAGTCGGCGGCGAAGGTTGCCATGTTGCCGCCGTCTTTGATCAGCGTAAGCGGGGCCATTTCCGCGCCCTGCCACGAGACGACCAACACGGCGAGTACAACGGCCCAGCTCAGAAGCGAGAACCAGCTGCGCTTGGGTGGGGCGATGGTGATGGTTTGCATGTTTGGCTCCGGTCTGTAGGCCGGATAAGGTGCTTGCACCGCATCCGGCATCAACGCCTGCACATTGTCGGATGCGACGCCGGGGCGTCTTATCCGACCTACGATTTACTGCACCGCTTTACTCACCGAACTCATCGCGCTTAACGCGTTGTTCAGGCGGTCCAGGTCATCCAGCTGCGCCTGAATCTCGGTGGTTTTTGCCAGCTTGTCCTGCTCATTCAGTCCTTTATTGCTTTTCACGCCCTGCATCTCTTTAAACAGCGCGAGCTGGCGAATCGGCACCAGTTGCAGGTCGCTGGAGGCGCGGAACGGCGCCCAGCCCAGACGTTCCAGCACCGCTTTCTCTTCCGGCGTCTTGCCGTAATTCATAAAGAAGTCGTAGATCTTGTCTTTGGTGGTTTCGGACAGATTCTTGCGCCAGACGATCGGATCGCCTGGGATTAGCGGCGACTTCCAGATCACCTTCAGCTCTTTGAGCTTCTCCGGCGCGGAGGTTTTCAGTTTGTCGAGGTTTTCGGTGTTGTTGGTCGCCACATCCACCTGCTTGTTGGCGACGGCCAGCGCGTTGGTTTCATGCCCGGCGTTGACGGTGCGCTTAAAGTCGTTAGCGGAGATATTGTTTTTGGCAAAGACGTAGTAACCGGGGACGAGGAAGCCAGAGGTGGAGTTAGGATCGCCATTGCCGAAGGTGAGATCTTTCCGCTTCGCCAGCAGATCGCTCAGGTTGTTGATCGGACTGTCTTTGTTGACGATCAACACGCTCCAGTAACCCGGCGATCCATCCGCCGCGACCGTCTGGGCGAAGACCTGGCCGTTGGCGCGATCCACCGCTTCCATTGCCGACAGGTTGCCGTACCAGGCGATATCCACTTTGTTGAAGCGCATTCCCTGGATAATGCCCGCGTAGTCCGGGGCAAAGAAGGCGTTGACCTTCACGCCCAGCTTCTTCTCCATATCCTGTAAAAACGGCGTCCATTGCGGTTTCAGGTTTTGCTGTGATTCCGTTGAAATAATGCCGAAATTCAGCGCCTTTTCCTGCTCTTCGGCGTGCGCCGGGCTAAACAGGGTGCTGAGGCTGAACATGCTGGTGAAGGCCAGCGAGGCAATTATCTTAGCGTTCATTCGTTTTCCTCAATGATGGGGATGTCAGGCAGCTTTCGCGTTCTCTTCGACGCGGTTAATGCTGCGGTAGAGATGGTCAAAACGATCGTTATCAAACAATTGGCTGCTGCCGTCGTAGAAGACGTGCCCCTGACGCAGGGCGACGATGCGCTCGCAGTAGCGCAGGGCGTAATCCACCTGATGCAGCGTGACGACCACGGTGATGCCGTCGTTCTGGTTGATGTCGCGCAGGGTGTCCATCACGATGCGCGCCGATTCCGGGTCCAGCGAGGCGATCGGTTCGTCGGCGAGAATCACCTTCGCCTGCTGCATCAGCGCGCGGGCAATCGCTACACGCTGCTGCTGGCCGCCGGAGAGGGTGGAAACGCGCTGATGGGCAAAATGCACCATGCCAACGCGGGTCAGCGCCTGTAACGCGCGCTGTTTCTGCTCGCGGGTGAACCAACTAAAACAGGTGCGCCAGAACGGCGTGCTGCCGAGCGCGCCAATCAGCACGTTCTCCAGTACGCTCAGGCGGTTCACCAGGTTGAATTGTTGGAAGATGTAGCCGGTATGGGCGCGGCTTTTGCGGATATCGCGGGCCAGACGGCCATTTTGCTGGACGGTACGGCCCAGCAGTTCGACGCGGCATTCTGGCTTTTTATCGCCGACAATCAGGCCGCTTAAGTGACGTAAAAGGGTGGATTTGCCGGAACCCGACGGCCCAAGCAGAGCCACCATTTCACCGTGATGAATGTTCAGATCAACCGCATGCAGCGCCTGATGCTGATTGAAGGTTTTGGCGAGCTTCTCGACGCGGATAATCGTTTGCATGATGCAGCCTCCCTAAAAAAGTGGCTCCATCGTGGCGGATTATTGTGACGGTTTGGTTAATGAAAAGTGACTAACAGATGAAGAGTTAACGGGAATTCGATGACAGTGCGGGAGGGCGGGCCTCCCGGCGGATTATTGCGTTGGTTGTTGTTTGACGACATTAATCATCCACGGTACGCCAAATTTATCGGTGACTTTGCCGAAGCCATGCGCCCAGAAAGTTTCCTGCCAGGCCATTTCGATTTTTCCGTTAGCGGCAAGGTTATCAAACCAGCGTTTTCCTTCTTCGACCTGTTGCGAATCGAGCACCAGCGTAAAGCCGGAGTAGCTGGCTTTTCCTGACGGTATAGCATCGCTCATCATGATATCGCTTCCGGCAATACGCACATTGGCGTGGGCGATGGCGGTATCGGGAAATTGCATTCCGGAAGGGCAGTTCTCGGCGCTGTCCTGCGCTGATTTTGGCATTTCGCCGAAGCTGATTTTATAGAGCAGTTCCGCGCCCAACGTACGTTGATAATAAGCAATTGCGTCGGCACAGTTACCGGCAAAAGAGAGGTAGGGACTTAACGGCATGATGGTGACCTCAGTTAAGAGAAGCCAGTTAAGTGTAGTTCGAAATTTATACAGATGAGAGGCGGCCTGATAAGACGCGCGAGCGTCGCATCAGGCAGTCGGCACTGTTGCCGGATGCGGCGTAAACGCCTTATCCGGCCTACGGAGGGTGCGGGAATTTGTAGGCCTGATAAGACGCGCGAGCGTCGCATCAGGCAGTCGGCACCGTTGCCGGATGCGGCGTAAACGCCTTATCCGGCCTACGGAGGGTGCGGGAATTTGTAGGCCTGATAAGACGCGCAAGCGTCGCATCAGGCAGTCGGCACCGTTGCCGGATGCGGCGTAAACGCCTTATCCGGCCTACGGATGGTGCGGGAATTTGTAGGCCTGATAAGACGCGCAAGCGTCGCATCAGGCAGTCGGCACTGTTGCCGGATGCGGCGTAAACGCCTTATCCGGCCTACGGAGGGTGCGGGAATTTGTAGGCCTGATAAGACGCGCAAGCGTCGCATCAGGCAGTCGGCACCGTTGCCGGATG
>NZ_JBJQJA010000013.1:0-108641 GCF_046487665.1 Escherichia sp. WS1152
GAGAGACATCATTATGAAACGCTCAACTTACGCTAGCTGAACATACATTTTGACGTCCGCTTTTGGTACGAAGCGGAAAAGTTACATGAACTGAAGGTCCGCTGCGAGCGAGGAACAGTCGTTAAAACTGATTTTTTGTATGATATGTTATTCTATTAATACTCTCTTTGCTCATCTCATCCCAAAAGCACAACGTATAAAAACATAAATTTCAGCCCCTCATTATGGCTGATGTCGAAAGTCATAAGTGTTGATTTTTATTTCGCCATTATGTATCTTGTCGTGGCAAGGTTTACATACTACCAAAATATTTTCGGGTTCGCCTCCCCCCCCAAAACCAACATCAATAATATGATGCCCATGGATATTTGTGTCATTTTGACACAGTTCGCAAATATTATTTTCTCTTGTTTTAGCAAGTGAGATCGCTTTTTTATGGCTGCTATCTCTTTTAGATTTCATTTACTTTCCTTCCAAAAGTTTTTCATTTCGGGATGCAGGAGACAATTCCAATTCTCTATCTACTATTTCAAGAAATTCACTGATGATATTATTTGCACTATCTGAATTTCCTGCAACAGTTATCATTACGTCTTTGGTATTGCTCCCGGTTATTGCTTTGGATTTAGCAGGAAGTTCTTTTTTTCGTATGCTTTCAGGCAGCAAACCAATTTCCTGTGCTAACGTCAAGAATTCATTAAGCTGATCATTACTCTCAATGTAGCTAATCTTAATAAGAACATCTTTTTCGTCACTCATTTCATTTCTCTATGTAGTTGACTAATTTCCTATGCTTCTTAGAAAAATCTTTTGCTAGCTTTTCTAAAGCAGCACGCTTATCTTTAGGTACATTTCTAAAAATCACAGAAACAGAAACATTATTGTTTTCTGCAACTGTTGTACTTTCTTCTGGTTTTATCTCTTTGGAATCAGTCATCACTAACTCCTAAAGTTTTATCTAAATCAGACAAATCGGCGTTCAGTTTGGTGGAAATAAACCCATCACCTTTTTGTACCACAAACACATCAAAGTCCATAAACTCTGGATTTTCAGTATGGAGAGTGTACACAATGTACGCTCCATTATGTTTCCTAACATGTACCTTGTTGTCGATAATACGCTCAACAATATCTCCGTCTGATAGGATTTCAAAATTAAGAATTTTCATCAAAATACCTTATTATTTAAGAATTAATGTTGTACATAGATCTAGTGCCTCATACTGGGGCGATTTAAGAACTATGTAGAATTCCGTCTAGTAAGTGGATGTTTTTATTTGTTTTTCAGATAATTATAAATAATATCAGGGAGCATCAACTTATCTACTTTAGTCGCAAGAATACATGCACTTGACGAAGGCCATCCCCATACGATGCCAGTAACTTCAGCCATACTAGGCTCCCAAGCCTTGTTTTCCAAAAGGCAAGCTACTCGCTTCGTATCCCAAACGAGAGAACCACTGAAACCGTGAGGATCCGGTAAATGAGATGTCCCGTCGACACTCTTAGCAAGATCTGGCGGATAAAATAGTGAGAAGTGGTAGTCTGGGTCCCCTTCGGACACGGCTTGGGGAAATGGTGACTCTTGAGTCAAGTATGGAGTCCCCCTAGTAAACAGATGCCCAAAGCGAAAAGTTGAGCGCTCACCACTATAGCCAGCAAAAAACAATAGCTCATGACTGACTGGGTTATGCTGCTTGGCAAATCGCTCTAAAGGGATTGCTTTAGAACCTGTATGATGATGACTCCATATCTCTGAGTCAATCTTGCTAATGGCAAGATCAATTGGATGGTTTTCACAGTGAAAATGATTCGTCAGCCGAATAATATTATCATTGTCTAAAAACTGAGACGCTAAAGTTGCTTCTTTAACCTTTCTTGCAACGTGCTCATTCGTGATGAGAAACTTTTCACCTTCTGTTTCAAAGTAAGACCCGCTACCATAGTGTCGTCCATAATCAGGGGATTCTTCATATGAGATAGGAGTCAAGTATGGCGCCACGTGTTGAATCATGGTATTTACTGTGTCACCACAAATTTTTTCCCATGTTTGAGAATTCATTGTTCCTATTCCTTTCACTGCCCAACAGTATCTTTTCAAAATCTATAAGACCCACAACGTAAACTCTATTGTCTTCATGCAGACATTTCACTCAAAAGAATTTAACCGCTAATCCATGCTTAATCAACCTGACCTTGATCTGTTACCAGAGTAAAGTTAGCACCGTCCGCTTCTGGCACATAGCAGTCCTAGAGACTGTGTCGTAAAGTCATGTAGGATCGGTGGGAGGAGGTAAAAATCCTCTCATACAAAAATACGTAAAATCGATAACGGCTGGAGATCATTCAATACTCGCCCTATCGAAAGCTCACCAGCCAGCCGCAGCACGTTATTGCATACAACGTGTATGCGGCGTATCTCAAAACGATTACTCCATTACAGGGACAGCAGGCCACTCAATATCCGGTGCTACTGATGTATCAACACGGTTCAGCAATACCCGATACTTTTTCCAGGCTGCCAGCAACGAGATTTCTTCCTCCGTTGCGATTTCCAGATCTACAGCATCCTGAAGTGGCGCAATATGCTCACTGGCTACCTGCATCAGGCTGTTTTTTGTTTCTTCCGCCTCCCGGATCCGGAACAGTTTTTCTGCTTCCGTATCCTTCACCCAGGCTGTGCCGTTCCACTTCTGAAACTCCCCTTCCGGGGATAACCAGGTGACATTTTCCGGTAATGAGCCAAGTTCAGAAATAAATAACGCGTCGCCGGAAGCCACGTCATAGACGGTTTTTCCCCGATGGTCTTCAACGAGATGCCACGATGCCTCATCACTGTTGAAAACGGCCACAAAGCCAGCAGGAATATCTGGCGGTGCAATATAGGTACTGTTTGCTGGCAGACCTGTATGAGGCGGAATATATGCGTCACCTTCACCAATAAATTCATTAGTTCCGGCCAGCAGATTATAAATTTTTATGGTCCGTGGTTGTTCACTCATTCTGAATGCCATTATGCAAGCCTCACAATATAGTTAAATGCAATGTTTTTGACGGTGTTTTCCGCGTTACCAGCAGCGTTAACGGTGATGGTGTGTCCATGTGAACCAATCGCAACGGAGTGCGTGTGTGCACCAATACCGACAGTATGTGCGTGTGCGCCTGCGCTTGCAGCAGTGCCGGACAGTGAGTGGGTGTGCGCGCCAGCAGAGTTCGTATTCGCCATCGTACCAACGCCCAGACCAACCGCCCCTTGTACCTGGTATGAGTTACTTCCGACAGCTGTAGAACCATACTGATAGGTGTCTTTAAAAGTGCTTGTATTAAACCTGCGCCCATCAACGTGCGAGTGTGCTCCAGCCGAGCTTGTAGAGCCGCTCAGACTATGCGTATGAGCCCCGGTGTTATTCGTGGATTTAGTGCCGTAATCAAACGACGATGTGGTTTTCGTACCCAAATCCGTACTGGATGCGCTGGCGCTGTGGGTGTGCGATTTAATGCCGTCCTGTTCCTGAGACAATACGGCACGACCACTGGCGGGCTTGCCCTTAATCGTCCAGCCACGCATATCAGGAATAACGCCTGACGGATAAGCCACTGCAAGTTTCGGGTATGCAGATTTGTCAAAAGTCTGCCCCTGCATCAGGGCATAGCCAGACGGAACGGTATCTGATGGCCACGGGATTGGTGCGCCGACTGGGTAGCTTTCTGGTGGAAGATTTTTCGAGGTATAAACTTCTGCCCAGTCTTCCTCAAAACCATAGCCATCTCTTGAGGAACGGTAGAACAGACCTCCATTTCTGTAATGCGCCTTCATCTGCAGGGTCCGGCAACTTCCGACTCCGGTATAGAAGTTAACCAGAATATAGCTGTCGCCAGAGCGGGTGACATTGTAAGCGCCTGATTCGGCATTCCAGGGAACGCCACCATCCGCATCGGCATATGTATCCGTTGCCCTTCTGGCAAAAGCAGCCACATGCGCGGCGGTTAAAGTAATATCTTTGGAACCATCAAACTCAACACCAGAAACCAGTCTTGGCGTTTGCAGCTTTGTTGCTGTTAATGCATTACCGTTCAGACTTGCGGACAGTTTGGTTCCAATAATCAGTTCGCCGGTTGCGTTATCAATAGCAAACGGTCTTAATGTATTCCAGCCACCATAAACATCACCTTGATTGGTAAGCAGCAGGTAAGTTTTAGCGCCATCATTACGCCATAATGCACCATACTCCCCACCTATCATTCGAATCTGATTACCACCACGCGCTACAATTTCGTCTGTGGCAAAAAGTTTTTTGCACGACAAGTTATCGTTAACGATTAACGAATGAGACTCATAAAAACCACGCCCACTCTTAAAATCAAGGATAACGTCCGCCGCGATACATTCAGTCGCCGGATTTGTTGCCCCAAACTTATAGGTCGTATCATTAACAACGAGATCAGCACCAGGTGCGGATATTGACAGGCCATCTTCGATAAACGCAAAAACAGGGAAAGCAGCGCCATCAACATAGAACACAGAGCGCAAATCATCGCCCTTATTACTCATCATTATTGAGTGGATGGCTCGTTCATTGTTTTGATATTGCCAGAACATTCCATAAGCATAACGCCCCCTGTCAGTCCAGCCACCAGGCATAACAAATCCGTTAAACTCGCAGTTATTCATCGGATCGCCTGCGGTTCGCGTTGCCGTGGTGATAATGACCCTTGATGCCAGTTCGCTTACAGAGCCAGCAGAACGCATAACAACAACAGGGTAATATTTTCCAGATGTTGCACCTGCAGGAGCGTTAACCCGCACATAACGCATACCGCGCTTATCAGCAAAGTCTGTTTTACTGACCGCGTTAATGTTGTTCAGGAAGCGTCCCTTATCGGGTATATCAGCGCCGTTCTGGTCTTTCTGCAGACGTTTCTCTGCATTGTCATAGGCTGATTTTACTGCCTTTGGCGTTGCCGCCAGCGTTTCAGACGTACTGTTGGTCGCACTGCTGAGCTGTACTACCCCCTTTTTCGTCGTGCTCGCATCCTCAAGCGCCACGGCGGATGCAATATCCTCTGCCCGTTTTGCCGCTGTCTCGGCGCGCGTTGCCGCGGATTCCGCCGTACTTTTGCTCTGTGCTGCCGCCGTCGCACTGCCAGCTGCCTCTGTCGCCTTCGTGGATGCTGTCGTGGCGCTGCCCTTCGCTGCTGACGCCTGTCTGGTCGCCTCATCTTTTGAAGCAGACGCAGATGATGCCGATGACGCCGCCGAACTGGCGGATGATGCGGCAGCCGTTTTTGAGGATTCTGCGCTGGTTTCCGACGCTTTCGCGTTCGTCTCGGATGTCTTCGCTGCGGAAGCTGACCTCGCGGCTGCGCTGGCCTGTACAGCGGCTTCGCCAGCATTCGTTGTGGCTGTTGAAGCAGACGATGCAGCACTTTCTGCCGACTTTCCGGCAGCGGTGGCACTGGCTGAGGCCTGCCCGGCACTTGTTGACGCGGCGCTGGCAGATGATGCAGCCGCTGTTTTTGAGTCTGCTGCTGCGGAGGCACTCTGTTCCGCTGCCGTCTCAGAAGACTTGGCGTTCGTCTCGGACGTTTTTGCCGCTTTCGCGGAATTGCCTGCCGCCGTTGCCGAGGAAGCGGAACTACTGGCGCTCGAGGCTGCGCTCGTTTCTGATGATTTTGCCGCCTCTTTTGAAGCCGACGCATCCCGGGCTGAGGTGGCAGCTTCTGACGCTTTCGTAGTCGCGGTGGATGCAGAAGTGGCTGCTGATTGTTGTGACGCTGCAGCATTCGTTTCTGACGTTTTCGCGGCACTGGCACTGGTAGCTGCCGCGCTTTTTGAGGACTCTGCAGCGGCAGCACTTTTTTCCGCTTCAGTGGCCTTTGTTGATGCCGTTCCTGCGCTGGAAGACGCTGACTGAGCCGACGAAGCGGCCTGTCCGGCTGACGTGCTGGCTGCGCGTGCTGAGCCTGCAGCATCAGTCGCATGGGTTGCCGCCTCACGGGCAGATGTGCCGGCATCGCCGGCTGACTTCTTCGCGGCTGCCGTGTTCTGTGCCACCGCGGACGCGTTACGCGCCACCTCTTCCACCATCAGTTCAAAACGGCGCAGAGCCTCCGGACGGGCATCATCCTCCGTCATGGCACCGAGAAAATCATTCAGCGTACCGGGTCGGGAATCTTCATACACGGTGATGGTCCCGGCATGTGACGGCGGGAATCCTTCCACCAACAGAATAACGCTGTACTGACCGTACTCAACGTCCATGCTGTAACGCCCGGCTTCATCCGGATTTTCTGAGGCCAGCGTGTTCACCACCACCGCGGTGCTGTTACGTTTTGCTTTCAGCTGGATTGTGCAGTTCTGTACCGGTTTTCCTGTGCCGTCTTTCAGTACACCTGAAATCTTTACTGCCATATTCACCCCACAAAAAAGCCCGCCTGAACAGGCGGGCTGTCATAACACTGTGTTACCTGGCTAATCAGAACTTATAACCGACACCCACGATGAAACCGTCAGTGCGCCAGTCGCCACTGCCGGAGCCTTCATAAGCAATATCAATGGCCACGGATTCGGTCGGGTTAAACTGCACGCCAGCTCCCCACGCCAGAGACGTGTTGCTGTGGCGACCGTCATCACTTCCGGTCAGCACGTCGTGCGTTTTCCCCTTGTTGTCAGTTACGCGGAGATAATCCCCGGAGAAAGTCGACACACGGCTGTAAGCCATACCCGCCATCGCATACGCGCTGAACCATTCATTCACGCGCACAGACGGCCCCACCATCACGCTGAACCAGCGGTTACGCACGGAATCTTCATGCCAGCGGGTATCGCTGTAACGGGTAAGCTGGCGATTCTTGTCTCCTGCATAGCTGAATGACGTCACCAGCCCCAGTGTGTCCGTAAACTCATAACGGTATTTCACGTTAATCCCGTTAAGATCATCGCTGCCGGGAACGTTCGTCGAGGCATGAAGATACCCCGCGCTCAGCGTGGACTGATGTTCAGATGCCCATGCAGGCGCACCGGATACGGCCAGACAAATGGCTGCGGACAAAATGGCGGCATAAAGTTTACGCATAATTACCTCTCGCTTTTCTGCAATAAAAAAGGCACCATTTCTGGTGCCCTTATATGGGTTATAACAATTTCAACGAATACTGATGCCGGAAGCGGCTTTTTTGGTCACAATCACCGTACAGTCGGTGATATTACCTGCCCACTGATTGCCTTTATGGAAAACCTTAAACTCCAGAGTGACGCTTCCCCTGCCACTCGGCATATCAATAACCGCACTGTAGCTACCGGGAATGGCCCCTTTAGTTTCTCTGGATGCGATTAATACACCGTTTTTGCGAACTTCAAAACCATAACCCGTGTATCTTGTACCTCCCGGGTTATTACCACTTCCCGGATCGCTATACGCTATTCCGTTAAAGATAATGGGCGGAATAATGATTTGACGGTCAAAGTTATGATCATCGCTGATGGTGACTGTAACCGTCCCGTTTGGTGTTTCCGTGTTCCCCCACGTACCAGCCTGTTTCGGAAATGATTTGGATACAGCTTTAACGAAGTCACCTCTGACCTGAGTCGCCTCCAGCATGCCCTTAATCGTACAGTTCTGGTTAATCGTGACATTGTTGAGCGTTCCTGAGTTCGCATTCACACTACCACTGATATCCGCATTTTTAGCGGTCAGCTTTCCGTCTGATGTCAGGGAAAATACCGGAGGACTGCCACCGCTGGTAATGGTGGGGGCTGTCAGGCGCTTCAGGAACACGTCGTTCATGAATATCTGGTTGCCCTGCGCCACAAACATCGGCGTTTCATTCCCGTTTGCCGGGTCAATAAACGCGATACGGTTAGCGGCAACCAGAAACTGGCTCAGCTTGCCTTCCTCCGTGTCCTCCATGCTGAGGCCAATACCCGCGACATAATGTTTGCCGTCTTTGGTCTGCTCAATTTTGACGCCCCACATGGCATTCCATTTATCGTTAGCGTCCTTCCACTCTTTCGAAAACTCATCCAGTCTGCTGGCGTTATCCTCCGTCAAATCAACTTTTTCCAGCAGCTCTTTACCGAGATGGGATTCGGTTATCTTGCCTTTGAAAAAATCCAGGTAACCTTCCGCATCATCGCTCGCCCGACCGACGCCCTCCACGAATGCCGATTTGCCAACGGTGTTCACACTGCGGATATAAAAGTAATAATCATGGCCCGGTTTGATATTGATACTGGCGGCTATCCAGTACAGCGCCGTACCAAGATAGCGGGCTGTGGTTTCAACCTGCCTGATATCGGTAATCCGCTTTTCCGAGAACCAGAACTCAAACTGTACCGTCGGGTCATAAACGGCAAGATGCGGCGTGGCGGTTATCTGAAAATAGCCCGGCGTCAGCTCAATCCTCGACGGTGCTGCCGGTGCGGCAATCCGGAACGATACCGACGCCGGATCGCCCTGCTGCCCCCACGCATTTACCGCCCGGACTGTCAGCCTGTAGTTCCCCAGCGCCAGTTGCGTGAAGCGGTATGTGGTTTCCGTCGTCCGGGCCGTGCTGACCAGCCGCTCACTGCCGTCATCCGCTGTTACGGTCAGACGGAGCAGGAAGCTCACGCCCTTCACCACCTTCGGCGTGTCCCAGCGCGCCAGCACCTGATATTCCCCGCTGTCTGCGGTGACTTCGGCGGTCAGGTGCTGCACCGCTGGCGGCGTGACACCATTCACCGTGCCGCTCTGGTCGCCGTCAAAGTGCGCCCCGTTATCCACGATGGCTTCTTTTTCCGGTACATGCTGCACGGCAGTGATGGCATACGTGCCGTCATCGTTCTCACGGATACTCACACAGCGGAACAGGCGCTGACGCAACGTCGGCAACTTCAGCCCCCACACACTGTATTCTGCAACGCCGTCAGGAACCCGGTTCACTTTCACCTTAAGTCCGTCGGTGACGGACTGAACCTCCACGCTGACCGGATTACCACTTCCGTCAACCAGGCTTATCAGCGTGGTACCGGAGGATGGCAGCGTGATTTCACGGTCGAGCGTCAGCGTCCGGGTCTGGCTGTTCACCGCCAGCACGCGACCACCGGTGCTGATACCGGCATAGTCATCATCGCAGATTTCAATGACATCGCCCGGTACATGGCGAAGCCCTTCAGCACCCACGCTGAAATCCACGGTCTGCGTCTCCAGCAGTTCCGTTTTAATCAGCCACAGCCCGGCGCGGTGTGCCTGCCCCCGGCTGGTACAGCCAAAGGCATCCATCTTCGTGACATTACGACCGTAACGGGCAATGGCCTGCGTATCTTCAACAAGCTCTGTCGCCGTCTCCCAGCCGTTATTCGGGTCAATCCAGTTCACCTCAACGGCATTATGGCGGTCCTTCAGGGCGCTGAAGCTGTAGCGGAACGGCGCGCCATCATCCGGCATCACCACATTACTGCGGTTATAGGTCCACACCTTATCTGATGGTCGGTCCTGCACGAACGTCAGCGTCTGCCCGTTCCATACCGGCATACAGCGCATCGCCGAGCAGAAATCACTGAGCACATCCCACGCCTTACGCTGCGTGGTCAGGTAGGCATTACAGGTGATGCGCGGCTCCGTGCCGCCAAAACCGTCCGGCACTGACTGGTCGCAGTACTGGCCGATGACATACAGCGCCCATTTATCCACATCCGCCGCACCAAGACGTTTCCCCATGCCGTAGCGCGGGTGGGTCAGCATATCCCACAGACACCAGGCCGGGTTGTTGCTGTATGCCGGCTTAAACGTTCCGTCCCAGATACCGCTGTATTGCCGCGTCTGCGGGTTATAGTTCGACGGCACCTGCAGAATGCGCCCGCGAAGATGATAATTACGGCTCACCTGCTGGCTGCCGAACTGCTCCGAGTCCACCTGCACGCCGACCAGTGCCGTGTTCGGGTAGCACTGTTTCACATCGATGATTTCGGTGTATGACGACCAGAGCGTTTTGTTCTGCAGCTGGTCTGTGGTGCTGTCCGGCGTCATCCTGCGCATCCGGATATTAAACGGGCGCGGCGGCAGGCTACCCACCACCACCGAGGCCAGATACTGCGAGGTGGTTTTGCCCTTAATGGTGATGTCTTTTTCCGTCACCCAGCCACCGTTACGTTGTATCTGAACCAGCAGACGGACTTCCGACGGATTCCTGTCACCCTTTGAGGTGGTTTCCACCAGTGCCTGTACACCGAAGGTAAAGCGCAGACGGTCGATGTTTGCAGACGTAATGGTGCGGGTGATCGGCGTGTCATATTTCACTTCCGTACCCAGCACCGTCTCGGAGCCGGAGGATTCAAACCCCTCCGGCGGTGTCTGCTCCTGCTCACCGGCACGGAACACCACCGTGACACCGGAGATGTTGGTATTCCCCTCAGTGTCCAGCACCGGCGTACTGTTCAGCAGCACGCTTTTTAATCCATCCACCGGACCTTCAACCGGCCCTTCGCTGATGGCATCGATCACACTCAGCAACTGCGTGGACTTCAGGTTGTCCTTCGCTTCGCGCGGGGTATGCCCCTTACTGCTTCCTTTACCCATTCCTCACGCTCCATAAATGACAAAACCGCCCGCAGGCGGTTTCACATAAAACATTTTGCATCAGCGACCAATCACCACAACCTGACCACCGTCCCCTTCGTCTGCCGTGCTGATCTCCTGAGAAACCACGCGTGACCCCACGCGCATTTCCCCGTACAGAACAGGCAGAACATTGCCCTGGGCAACCATGTTATCCAGTGAGGAGAAATAGGTGTTCTGCTTACCGTTATCCGTTGTCTGTGTACGGGGAGTTCTGGCTTTCGGTGCCAGCATCTGCGCCACACCACCGAGCACCATACTGGCACCGAGAGAAAACAGGATGCCGGTCATACCACCGGCCCCAATGGCTGCCCCCCATGCTGCAAGGGTGGCTCCGGCGGTAAAGAATGATCCGGCAATGGCGGCAGCCCCCAGGACAATCTGGAATACGCCACCTGACTTGGCCCCGGCGACTCTGGGAACAATATGAATCACAGCGCCATCAGGCAGAGTCTCATGTAACTGCGCCGTTAACCCGGACGTGCTGACGTCCCGCCCGGCAATCCGTACCTGATACCAGCCGTCGCTCAGTTTCTGACGAAACGCCGGGAGCTGTGTGGCCAGTGCCCGGATGGCTTCAGCCCCCGTTTTCACACGAAGGTCGATGCGGCGACCAAATCGTTGTAAATCCCCGTAAAGGCAGATGCGCGCCATGCCCGGTGACGCCAGAGGGAGTGTGTGCGTCGCTGCCATTTGTCGGTGTACCTCTCTCGTTTGCTCAGTTGTTCAGGAATATGGTGCAGCAGCTCGCCGTCGCCGCAGTAAATTGCGGCGTGATTCGGCACCGATGAACCAAAACAGCACAGCAGCACATCGCCCGGCTGTGCCGCTGACAACGGCACCTGATACAGCCCCGTCGCCTCCAGATTATCCAGATAGAGATTCTGGCCGTTACGCCACCAGTCATCCTCACGATGAAAGTCCGGCATCTCAATCCCCGCCAGATGATAAGCATCCCGGAACAGTGTGTAACAGTCCGTCACACCGTGCTCAAAGCGCCGCCCGGTGAGATGCGGCACACAGCGGAACTTATGAATCGTCCCCCGGCAGACCAGCCACCACGGCAAATCACTCTGCACCTGCAGCCGCCGGTCGGCCTCACTCAGCCAGGGCAGACCACCGGGGTGGCTGTGGACCAGCGCCACAATCTCACCCTGCATTTCTGCCTGCAGCCAGTCTTCCGGCGACATACGGAAATACGCCTCCGGCTCACCGGAGATATTCACGCAGGGGAAATATCTTTCCCCCTCCGGCGTGCTTACCACGAAGCCGCACGACTCCGCTGGCGCACATCGCCGGGCGTGCGCCAGAATCGCTGATTCTGTCTGTGTCATGGGATTTACTGCGAAAGTTTGTTAATGGAAAGGAAGCCGCCAAAGTTGCCGACGTTATTGCGGAACTTACAACCGCTCAGGCATTTGCTGCATTTATCCTTCGTGATATCGGACGTTGGCTGGTCATATTCATCCGCGACAGCCGGACCGCTATAACCGCACTCGTCACCGCGATAGGTCCAGGTGCAGGTGTTGGCCAGCATGATACGTCCCGGAAAAACAGCGCCATCCGTTTCCGTCGGCGTGGACAGTACAAAGGAGGCACTCACCGCGCTCAGTTCGCTGCACTGCTCAATGCGCCAGCGGCTGATCACCTCCTGCTCCGGATCGGCGTAACTGTTTCCGTTGACGAAGTTCACCGCATCCAGAAAACGGGCGTAAACCTTACGCCGGACCACCGTTCCGCCGACCAGACTCTGCATATCTTCCGCCATCCCGGTGACCATACCGTACAGGTTAGAAACCGTCAGCGTGGGGCGCGTACTGGTGCCTTTGCCATTCAGTTCAAAACCGTTCCCCTGAATGGGATACGGCTGATACTGTCGCCCCTGCCAGGTGACCGGCTCACCTTTTTCGTTCTGCTCATTACAGAAAAAATAACGTTCTCCACCGACCTCTGTCAGGTCGATTTCCCAGAGCACCACGCTGGCCGACTGCTCCGCACGGGTGCATTCATTCAGTGTTTCCTGCCGGATATCCTGCATCAGTTCACCACCTGTTCAAACTCTGCGCTGAACTCAACACGCAGCATACTGACCCGCGACGACCATTTTGCGCAGGTCACCTTTATCTGCCGCCACTCATAAGGCGGCGTCCACAGAAAGGATTTCCAGCCCCCGTGCTCTTCCAGAAACGACTCCAGTACCGTGGCCTCCTCACGGGGGACAGAAAGCGTCACGCTGTACGTTTTCAGGTTGGCATTCAGCCCGGCAGGCGCTCGCTGAGAATAGCCATCACCAAAGCGCACCTTTCTTACAGAAGGGACCGAAGCCACATCCATACCGGGTTTCACTTTCCAGCGGAAGGTCTTCATCGTCCACCTCCGGAGAACAGGCCACCATCACGCATCTGTGTCTGAATTTCATCACGGGCACCCTTGCGGGCCATGTCATACACCGCCTTCAGAGCAGCCGGACCTATCTGCCCGTTCGTGCCGTCGTTGTTAATCACCACATGGTTATTCTGCTCAAACGTCCCGGACGCCTGCGACCGGCTGTTTGCCATGCTGCCCGGTGTACCGACATAACCGCCGGTGGCATAGCCGCGCATCAGCCGGTAAAGATTCCCCACGCCAATCCGGCTGGTTGCCTCCTTCGTGAAGACAAACTCACCACGGTGAACAATCCCCGCTGGCTCATATTTGCCGCCGGTTCCCGTAAATCCTCCGGTTGCAAAATGGAATTTCGCCGCAGCGGCCTGAATGGCTGTACCGCCTGACGCGGATGCGCCGCCACCAACAGCCCCGCCAATGGCGCTGCCGATACTCCCGACAATCCCCACCATTGCCTGCTTAAGCAGAATTTCTGTCATCATGGACAGCACGGAACGGGTGAAGCTGCGCCAGTTCTGCTCACTGCCGGTCAGCATCGCCGCCATATTCTGTGCAATACCATCAAAGGTCTGCGTGGCTGCACTTTTTACCTGCGACATACTGTCCGTGGCGCTCTCTTCCCACTCACTCCAGCCGGACTTCAGGCCTGCCATCCAGTTCCCGCGAAGCTGGTCTTCAGCCGCCCAGGTCTTTTTCTGCTCTGACATGACGTTATTCAGCGCCAGCGGATTATCGCCATACTGTTCCTTCAGGCGCTGTTCCGTGGCTTCCCGTTCTGCCTGCCGGTCAGTCAGCCCCCGGCTTTTCGCATCAATGGCGGCCCGTTTTGCCCGTTGCTGCTGTGCGAATTTATCCGCCTGCTGCGCCAGCGCGTTCAGGCGCTCCTGATACGTAACCTTGTCGCCAAGTGCAGCCAGCTGGCGTTTGTACTCCAGCGTCTCATCTTTATGCGCCAGCAGGGATTTCTCCTGTGCAGACAGCTGGCGACGTTGCGCCGCCTCCTCCAGTACCGCGAACTGACTCTCCGCCTTCCACAAATCCCGGCGCTGCTGGCTGATTTTCTCATTTGCTCCGGCATGCTTCTCCAGCGTCCGGAGTTCTGCCTGAAGCGTCAGCAGGGCAGCATGAGCACTGTCTTCCTGACGATCGCCCGCAGACACCTTCACGCCGGACTGTTTCGGCTTTTTCAGCGTCGCTTCATAATCCTTTTTCGCCGCCGCCATCAGCGTGTTGTAATCCGCCTGCAGGATTTTCCCGTCTTTCAGTGCCTTGTTCAGTTCTTCCTGACGGGCGGTATATTTCTCCAGCGGCGTCTGCAGCCGTTCGTAAGCCTTCTGCGCCTCTTCGGTATATTTCAGCCGTGACGCTTCGGTATCGCTCTGCTGCTGCGCATTTTTGTCCTGTTGAGTCTGCTGCTCAGCCTTCTTTCGGGCGGCTTCAAGCGCAAGACGGGTCTTTTCACGATCATCCCAGTAACGCGCCCGCGCTTCATCGTTAACAAAATAATCATCCTTGCGCAGATTCCAGATGTCGTCTGCTTTCTTAAACGCAGCCTCTGCCTTAATCAGCATCTCCTGCGCGGTATCAGGACGACCAATATCCAGCACCGCATCCCACATGGATTTGAATGCCCGCGCAGTCCTGTCTGCCCAGGTCTCCAGCGTGCCCATGTTCTCTTTCAGGCGGCGGGTCTGGTCATCAAACCCTTTCGTTGCGGCCTCGTTCGCCGCCTGCAATGCCCCGGCTTCATCGCCGGAACGCTGCAACTGAGCAACATACGCAATCTGCTCCGCCGTCACGTTATGGAACTGGCGTGCCATCGCCGTCAGCCCCGACGTCGGGTCTGTGGTCAGCTTCCCGAAGGCTTCAGCGACCTTGTCCACCTCCACGCCGGATGCAGAGGAGAAACGCGCCACACTCTGGCTGATGGACGCAATCTGAGCCTCACCGCTTACCCCCGCCTTAACCAGTGCGCTGAGTGACTCGCTGGTCTGGTTAAACGTCAGCCCTGCCGCCTGCCCGGCTCTGGACAGGACCAGCATACGATCTGCCGTCAGTCCCGCCTGATTGCCGGAAAGGACCAGCGTTTTGTTAAAATCGGACAGGGTTGAGTTGCCCTGATACCAGGCATACGCCAGCGCACCGGTCGCCACCGCCAGCGAGGTGGCCCCCACCATCGGCAGGGTGATCGCACCGGCAAGCCCCCTGAACATGGGGATCATCCCGCCGAAGGAGTCCTTCACCTGCCCCCCCTGTTGCAGCAGGATCAGCCACGGACTTTGCCCGCCTGCAAGCTGCGTGGCCACGTCGGTGAACTGTGCAGGCAGCATACGCATGGCGGCTTTATACTGCCCGACGGAAATCCCCGCTTTCTGTGCAGCCAGCGCCTGTCGGCTCAGCGACTGTTCAACGACTGCCGCTGTTTTTTTCGCATCACTTTCCGTACCGGAAAAATGACGCCTGACTCTGGCCATCTGCTCGTCAAATCTGGCCGCATCCAGACTCAAATCAACGACCAGATCGCCTACCGGTTCAGCCATACCGGACTCCTCCTGCGATCCCTTCTGATACTGTCATCAGCATTACGTCATCCTCCGTCATGTCCGCCACATCCGGGGAAGCGGGGATAACTTCATTCCCGTCCGGGCCAAAGCGGACACCTCCGGCAAGCCCTGCCGCTTTCTGCATCAGCACATCATCTTCAGGCTCTTCGTCAGCCTCGCGCCGGTTCAGCAGACTGAAATCCAGCGGATGCATATCCGGATCGCTGAAAAACAGGCTGAGCACGGTGTACGTCAGCCCGGAAAAGTGCATATCCAGCAGAACATCATGAAAATAATGGGTACTGTAAAAGCGGTGCCAGTCGGCATACTCCGTGGATGACATCCCGGCAAGCATGGCACGCCAGTCGGGTCGCCCCATCTCACGCGCCAGTTTCAGGGCAAAACTCAGCTCACCGTCGAACACTTTCCCGCAGAAACAGGCTCTGCGGGCCCGGCGTCCTCTGTCTGTTCAGGGGCATTATTCACCACAAACTCATACATACCAGACAGCCGGTACACCACGTTTTCAGCATGAGAAATTGCCTCCGTGGGCCAGGTGGTAAGCACTTCCTGCTCAATCTGTTTAACGGCTTCATTCATGGACGGCATCTGCGTCTTCTGCGGATGGTTATGCCACAGGGACATCGCCACCAGAAACGCGCCGGTTCTGATGGCGTCTTCCACAGTAAACTTCCGGTTGCTGTCTGACTCCGCCTGTTCTGCCTGCCGTTTCATCAGGGCGAGATGCTCAATGCGCTGCAGGGCTGACAGTTCAGAAAGCGTGACGGTCACACCGTTATGTTCAAATGATTCGGTTTTCAGGAACATCGCTGACTCTCCGGATTAACTGGCGGTGACGGTAATTTCTGCAACCGCAGCAAACTCACCATTACCGGATACAACCGGAATGTTGACCTTGCCTGCAGCAACGCCGTTCACGGTGATGGTCATACCACTGACCGACACGGTGGCTTTTGTTTTATCCGCAGACACCGCACGAAAGCTCTTGTCGGTTACGCCCTCCGGCTGGAAGGCCACGGTCAGCGTGGTGCTCTGCCCTTTCACCACCGAGGTGCTGGCAGGCGTCACGGTCATGCCGGTTGCCGCTGTTACCGTGCTGCGATCTTCTGCCATCGACGGACGTCCCACATTGGTGACTTTCACCGTGCGGGTGATCACTTCCTTCGCCGTCACCGCCTTACCGATACTGCTGACCCAGCCACGGAACACATCGACCGTGCCGTTCGGGAAGCGGATTTTATAGGCACGGGTATCGCCTTCATTAAACCACGCCAGCAGCGCCTGCTGCCCCTGCTCTCCGGGCATCCATGCCAGCGTGAAGCTGGTATCTCCGGCAGATTTCTGCCCCTGCCCGGTCGCAGTCCAGTCTGCATCTTCATCATCGAGATAGCTGTCGTCATAGGACTCAGCGGTCAGTTCGCCGGGCGTCAGGTCTTTAACTTTTGCCAGACGCGACCAGTCAACGTCTGAAAGCGGATTCGCATAAGGGTCACCGCTCCCCTTATAAACCCACAGGGTGGTCCCGGCACCTTTCACCGGCATTGTAGGATTTGGTACAGGCATAGCGTCCTCACATTTCATAGGTAATGACATAAGTCAGATCGGCTGAACTCCACAGGCCCGCATCATCGTCGCGCCGGTAGTCATAGCCGCTGGCCACCATACTGGTGATCAAATCTGACAGTGCCGGGATATCGCTCATCACCGGATAAATCCGGGACTCCATCCACGCATCCAGCTCTGAATCCGGCACCTGAGCAGGCAGGAAAACTTCGATATGCAGCTCCGCCTGCCAGGTATCGCTGTCCAGCTCTTCGCCCGTGTATTCAGCGCCGGTGAGATAAACGGCAACTGCCGGAAAATCCGCCTCATCAAAAACAGCGGGGCGACCATCAAAAAACGTCGCCCCGGTGTCATGCTTCTCCAGTGCATCCAGTACGGCTGCACGGAGTTCAGTATGTTTCATCGCTTTATTACCATCCTCAGTTGATGCTGCAGCGCATAGCCCAGCTCTTTCGGAAGACGTTCACGCCGTATCCGCTCAATATTTTGTTTAAACGCCGTGGTCAGCGGCACCGCCATCGGGATTTTCACCACATCAATGGGGTAACGGTTTTTCCCGGCCACACGCTGCATGACATGCCACCGGCCATTTTTCAGTTGCTGAATAAACGCGCCGGGAATACGACGGTTACCCACCACAAGCACGCTGCCGCCACCTTTCAGGGATGAACGCTGCCCCTTTTTACGACGCCTGCGGCGCGAAAGGACAACCCGCGCATTACCCAGCTTGATTACGGGCAAATCCCCCCGGTTAACTTTGATTCTGGCCTGCGGATTTTTGACCGTGGCCCTTTTCAGCCTGGCCCTTTCCTTTACCAGTTTCCGGCGTACCTTTGTCTCACGGGCAACCTGTGACGCCGACTGCGATATCGCGGATGAAGCAACGCGGTTAATGGCCATTGCGGCGGCACCAGGCACCGCCGTTTTGCTGATACGGCTGAGGTTTTCAACGGCCTGCTCAAGACCTTTTATGGCCATACATCCCCCTTTCAGCGGCGACGGTTAACGGCAGGCGGTACGCCCCGTCCAAGCCAGAGATGACAACTTCCGCCATCATCCGGCGAAACCCGATCTACCCAGAAATTTTCCTCACCGATGGTCAGCGTGTCTCCACGCCGCAGCTGCCGCACCTCATCAGTCCGGACAAACAGGGACGGGCTGGAGCCTTCAACGCGCACGCCCTGTCCGGCATAGCTGATATTTTCAGGGTCATCAAAAACACCACGTATCACCGCACCTGACTGCTCACCGGATGTAATGGTGGCTGACGTTCCCATGTACCCGCGTATCGTTTCATCGGCGCGGGCAATGGCAGCATCGAACAGGTTATCGAAATCAGCCACAGCGCCTCCCGTTATTGCATTCTGGCCAGGCCGCGCTCTGTCATTTCGGCTGCCACACCAGCAGAGACACGAAACGCCGTTCCCGGCAGCACAAATGCCACAGGTTCATCCCGCGTGGCGTGAAGTGCATCAGTATGCAGCTTCACCAGTGCCACGACCGTGACCAGTTCAGACGTATCCAGAATCACGGTATCCGGCTGCGCTGATCCCACCTCATTTTCATGTCCGGTCAGCACATTTTCCCGGCTGAGAGGGGTGTCCTGACCGGCAGTTTCATCCGTGTCATCAAGCTCCTCTTCCAGCTCTGCCACACGGAGCGCCAGTTCTTCTTTCGTCCCCGTCAGGCTGACATCACGGTTCAGTTGTTCACCCAGCGAGCGGAGACGGGCAATCAGTTCATCTTTCGTCATGGACTCCTCCACAGAGAAACAATGGCCCCGAAGGGCCATGATTACGCCAGTTGTACGGACACGAACTCATCAGGGTCAGCCAGCAGCATCAGCGGTGCTGACTGAATCATGGTGAACTCACGCGCCGGATCGCCGGTGGTCACCCAGTTTTTCGGGTAACGGGCAGAGGCGTTAATGCCTTCGCGCTGTGCGTCCGCATCCTGAATGCAGCCATAGGTGCGCAGACCGCGTGCCTGAGTGTTCCCCAGCACCATCGTGTTGTCCGGCAGGAAGTTCTTTTTGACGCCGTTTTCCACGTACTGTCCGGAATACACGACGATGGCCACATCGCCATACATCCCCTTATAGGACACCGCTTTACCCAGGTCTTTCACCGCTGTCTCCAGCTCGGAATTAGAGCCACGACGGGTATCCAGCTTCTCCTTGACGGCTTTGAAGGAACGGAACAGCGCCCAGCCTTTCGGATCGAACACGATGATATTCACCACACCGCTGGCGTTCAGCGCGTAGGCTTCGATATCGTCGGTCGGGTCATACGTGGACTTGTCACGCTTGCTCCACTCCGTGCCGCCGGACTGCGTGATGTTATTCTCCTCACTGCGGCCCATATCCACCTCAACCGGATCGAAGGCTTCACCGGTCATGGTGTATTTGCCCTTAAGCACGGCAGAAACTGCCTGCATCTCTTCGACCTGAGCAATGGCCAGCTCTTCGTCACGCATGTTCTGCATGATGATGCGACGGCGGCGGTAAGCCGGGTCCGCCAGATTCTGCGGATCTTCATCCGGCAGGCGACGCAGGGTCATCTGCGGATTCACTTCATGCTTCGGCTTGACATATCCCGGCGTAAATTCAGAGGTGGAGCCGCCACGGGAACGGATAACCTCACCGGAAACAATCGGCGAAACGTACAGCGCCATGTTTACCAGTCCCGGAATTTGTGAGAGATAGACTTTCTCCGTGGTGAAGGGATAGCTCTCACGGAAAAAGAGACGCAGAAACAGCGGATCAAACTTAAATTTCTGCTCATTTGCCGCCAGCAGTTGGGCGGTTGTGTACATCGACATAAAAAAATCCCGTAAAAAAAGCCGCACAGGCGGCCTTTAGTGATGAAGGGTAAAGTTAAACGATGCTGATTGCCGTTCCGGCAAACGCGGTCCGTTTTTTCGTCTCGTCGCTGGCAGCCTCCGGCCAGAGCACATCCTCATAACGGAACGTGCCGGACTTGTAGAACGTCAGCGTGGTGCTGGTCTGGTCAGCAGCAACCGCAAGAATGCCAACGGCAGCACCGTCGGTGGTGCCATCCCACGCAACCAGCTTACGGCTGGAGGTGTCCAGCATCAGCGGGGTCATTGCAGGCGCTTTCGCACTCAATCCGCCGGGCGCGGTTGCGGTATGAGCCGGGTCACTGTTGCCCTGCGGCTGGTAATGGGTAAAGGTTTCTTTGCTCGTCATAAACATCCCTTACACTGGTGTGTTCAGCAAATCGTTAACGGCATCAGATGCCGGGTTACCTGCAGCCAGCGGTGCCGGTGCCCCCTGCATCAGACGATCCAGCGCAGTGTCACTGCGCGCCTGTGCACTCTGTGGTGCTGCGGCCAGAATGCGGCGGGCCGTTTTCACGGTCATACCGGGGGTTTCTGCCAGCACGCGTGCCTGTTCTTCGCGTCCGTGAGCCTCCTCACAGTTGAGGATCCCCATAATGCGGCTGTTTTCTGCCGCAACCGCAGCGGTGATCTGCGCGTTCACGTCCGGCTGCGCCGCGCTGGCGTTTTCGCCCTCCGTCGCTGGCACCACGTCAGTAACGTCAGTCTGCGAAGCAGTGGCTGAAACAGTTGTTGATTGAGTCTCTTTGGTCATTCGCCCTCCTGAGAGACGGGATTTACGCGCATCCAGTGCATCACGCATGACGGTGATCGCATCGGTGCTGTTAACAAGTTCATCAGCCAGTCCGGCATCAATGGCCTCCTGACCGCTGTACACTGCAGCCTCGGTATCCAGCACAGCCTGCACAGACAGGCCGGTATATGCCGACACCTTCTGCGCAAACATCTGGCGGGTTGCGTCCATCCGGGACTGCAGTGTCTCCCGGACGTCATCCGGAAGATGGCTGTAGGGATTGCCATCCACCTTATGGCTGCCGCTGTAAATCAGCGTGATTTCCACACCCTGTTTCTCCAGGGCAGCACCGTAATTACTGTGAGCCATCATGACGCCGATGGAGCCTGTCCGGGCGGTCTGCGTGACCAGACGCCGGGAGGCGGCACTGGCAAGCAGCTGACCTGCACTGCAGTTCATGTCGTTGGCCAGCGCCCATACCGGTTTTATGTCACGCACACGGGCGATGATGTCAGCGCAGTCAAATGCCCCCGCCACCATTCCGCCTGGCGTGTCCATATCGAGCAGAATGCCGTCCACCATCGGATCGCTGGCAGCCTGTTGCAGACGGGCGATAATGCCGTTGTAACCGGTCATCCCCGAGTACGGCTGCAGCGCCCGCGTCCGGCTGACCAGCGTGCCGGACACCGGCAGCACGGCGATGCCGTTCATGACCTGATAACTGCGGGCCTGTCGTGGTCCGTCATCATCACCGGATAATGCCAGCGTCGCGAGTGCCTCCTGGGCAGTCAGGCTGTCGCCGGACACCGCATCCGTCAGGCGGCTGATCCCAAGCTGGCCTGCAAGCGCACAAAAGAAAACCCGCGCATAGGCGGGTTCAAGCATCAGCGGCTCATTAAAGGCCATGCTGGCAATATGCGGGAGATTACGCAGCTCTGCTGTCACTCTTCTCCTCCTCTGTTGATTGTCGCAGCCCGGATTCAAATGCCGCAGCCGCCCAGGCGGGCGGTTTAAGACCGGCTGCACGGCGCTCCATCGTTTCACGGACCTGCTGGGCAAAAATTTCCTGATAGTCGTCACCGCGTTTTGCGCACTCTTTCTCGTAGGTACTCAGTCCGGCTTCTATCAGCATCACCGCTTCCTGTACTTCTTTCAGACCATCGATGGCCATACGACCGGAGCCTATCCAGTCGCAGTTCCCCCAGGCACTTCGGGCTTCCTGAAAACTGAAGCGAGCTTTTGAAGGTAACGTCACCACGCGGCGAGCGATGGCCTCTTCCAGCCAGCACAGAAACATCTGGCTCGCCTGACGGGATGCGACGAATTTTCGCCGCCCCATAAAGTACGCCCACGACTCGTTCGCACTGGCCCGTGCCGTGGAGTAGCTCATCTGGGCGTAATTCCGGGAAAGCTGCTCATACGAGACACCCAGCCCGGCAGCGATATACCGCAACAGTGACTGCTCAAACACGGAGTAGCCGTTATCCGTGTCCTGAGCCGTCTGCAGGTTCAGTGAGTCCCCCGGCATCAGGTGCGGCACTTTTGCGCCTCCCAGCCGGACCGGTGCTGCGGCGTAATACGCGGCAATTTCACCAATCCAGCCGGTCAGCCTGTCCCGCTGCTCCTTACTGTTCGCGCCAAGAATAAAATCCATCGCTGACTGCGTATCCAGCTCACTCTCGATGGTGGCGGCATACATCGCCTTCACAATGGCGCTCTGCAGCTGCGTGTTCTGCAGCGTGTCGAGCATCTTCATCTGCTCCATCACGCTGTAAAACACATTTGCACCGCGGGTCTGCCCGTCCTCCACGGGTTCAAAGACGTGAATGAACGAAGCACGACCGCCCGGTAACTCACGGGGTATCCATGTCCATTTCTGCGGCATCCAGCCAGGATAGCCGTCCTCACTGACGTAATATCCCAGCGCCGCACCGCTGTCATTAATCTGCACACCGGCACGGCAGTTCCGGCTGTCGCCGGTATTGTTCGGGTTGCTGATGCGCTTCGGGCTGACCATCCGGAACTGTGTCCGGAAAAGCCGCGACGAACTGGTATCCCAGGTGGCCTGAACGAACAGTTCACCGTTAAAGGCGTGCATGGCCACACCTTCCCGAATCATCATGGTAAACGTGCGTTTTCGCTCAACGTCAATGCAGCAGCAGTCATCCTCGGCAAACTCTTTCCATGCCGCTTCAACCTCGCGGGAAAAGGCACGGGCGTCTTCCTCCCCGATGCCCAGATAGCGCCAGTTTGGGCGATGACTGAGCCGGAAAAAAGACCCGACGATATGATCCTGATGCAGCTGGATGGCGTTGGCAGCATAGCCGTTATTGCGTACCAGATCGTCTGCGCGGGCATTGCCACGGGTAAAGTTGGGCAGCAGGGCTGCATCCACACTTTCACCCGGTGGGTTCCACGCCCGCAACTGCCCACCAAATCCGCTGCCACCGCCGTGATAACCGGCATATTCACGCAGCGATGTCATGCCGTCCGGTCCCAGAAGGGTGGGAATGGTGGGCGTTTTCATACATAAAATCCTGCAGGTCCCCTGCGTCGCTGTGTCATGCCGGTCTGCACCTCCAGCTCCGCAATGTATTTTTTCAGGTCAGACACGGAAGTGGCCGTAAACTCCACTCGCCGTCCGTCTTTCTGTACCGTTGCCACCCGTTTACCTGTCATCAGGTCATGCAGTGCCGCACGGGCAGCGGCAAGTTCTTCCTGTCGCGTCATTCATCCTCTCCGGATAAGGCACGGGCGTAATCTGCCAGTGTTTTCTTGTTGGTTGCTGCACCATCCTCTTCCTGCAGGCTCGCCAGCAGTGCACTGAGATCCAGCTGCCAGCGGGAAATACTGATGCGCAGCGCCGCCAGCGCATAAACGAAGCAGTCGAGCGCCTCATTGCGTCGCTTTTTGCTGTCCCACAGTATTTTTTTCCTGCCATCCACCCATTTTTCGACCTGCTCTTCAGCAGTCAGCTGCTGCGCTTCGGTCAGATCAAAAATATCCGGGTTATTCGGGAAGTGAACGGCACCGGGAAGCGGTTCATCCCCTTCCGGCGTCAGTGTGAAGCGGTTATAAATCTGCTCTTTCGCGGTATCCGTACCGATTTCGGTAAGGTAAACCCCGTTTTTGTTTCGCTTACGTGGCATGCTGGCCACCGGCTTTCCGTAGACGGATGCCCCTTTAATGGGGATCACCCGGAACAGCCCATGTTTTTTCGAGCGTTCATACACGATGGTCGGGTCAATCCCGCCAATATCCCAGCAGATACGGGATACCGACATTTCTGCACCATTCCGGCGGGTATAGGTTTTATTGATGGCCTCATCCACACGCAGCAGCGTCTGTTCATCGTCGTGGCGGCCCATAATAATCTGCCGGTCAATCAGCCAGCTTTCCTCACCCGGCCCCCATCCCCATACGCGCATTTCGTAGCGATCCAGCTGGGAGTCGATACCGGCCGTCAGGTAAGCCACACGGTCAGGAACGGGCGCTGAATAATGCTCTTTCCGCTCTGCCATCACTTCAGCATCCGGACGTTCACCGATTTTCGCTTCCCATGTCTCACCGAGCGTGGTGTTCACGAAGGTTTTACGTTTTCCCGTATCTCCTTTCGTTTTCATCCAGTCTTTGACAATCTGCACCCAGGTGGTGAACGGGCTGTACGCCGTCCAGATGTGAAAGGTCACGCTGTCCGGCGGCTCAATCTCTTCACCGGATGACGAAAACCAGAGAATGCCATCACGGGTCCAGATCCCGGTCTTTTCGCAGATATAACGGGCATCAGTGAAGTCCAGCTCCTGCTGGCGGATGACGCAGGCATTATGTTCGCAGAGATAAAACACGCTGGAGGGATCATCCGGCGTCCATTTGAGGCCAAACGGCGTCTCTTTATCGCCAAATTTAAGGTACTGCACCTCCCCGCAGTGCGGGCAGGCAACATGAAAACGCATAAAATGCGGGGATTCACTGGCTGCACGCTCAATCTGACAGGTGCCTCTCACTTTGGGCGTGGAGCCACGGATGGACTTTGGCCAGACCGAGCCTTCAATACGCTTGTCACCCAGGAACGTCGGAGAGCCTTCCTGTTCAATATCATCATCAAAGGCAGCAAGTTCATCATAACCCGCCACATCCACCGACTTTTCACGGTAGTTTTTTGCAGCTTTACCGCCCAGGCACCAGAAACCACGCCCATTGGTGAAACGCTTCATGGTGAGCGTGTTATCCCGGTGCTTTTTGCCATACCACGGGGCCAGCGCCAGCAGCGACGGAATATCGCGGATGGTCGGCTCAACGTGGGTTTTCATAAAGTTCTCGGCATCACCATCCGTCGGCAACCAGATAAGGGTGTTGCGCTGCTTATGCTCTATGAAGTAGGCATAAACACCCAACAGCATTTTGGAATAACCGACACGGGCAGACTTCACCACATTCACCTCGCGGATGTAGTCGCTGCCCATCGCATTCATGATGGCCCGCTGAAAGGGCAGTGTTTCCCAGCGCCCTTCCTGATATGCGGATTCTTTCGGGAGATAGTAATTGGCATCCGCCCATTCAACGGCGGTCTGTGGCTCCGGCCTGAACAGTGAGCGAAGCCCGGCGCGGACAAAATGCCGCAGCCTGTTAACCTGACTGTTCGATATATTCACTCAGCAACCCCGGTATCAGTTCATCCAGCGCGGCTGCTTTGTTCATGGCTTTGATGATATCCCGTTTCAGGAAATCAACATGTCGGTTTTCCAGTTCCGGAAAACGCCGCTGCACCGACAGGGGGATCCCGTCGAGAATACTGGCAATTTCACCTGCGATCCGCGACAGCACGAAAGTACAGAATGCAGTTTCCACCACTTCAGCGGAGTCTCTGGCATTTTTCAGCTCCTGTGCGTCGGCCTGCGCACGCGTAAGTCGATGGCGTTCGTACTCAATAGTCCCTGGCTGGAGATCTGCCTCGCTGGCCTGTCGCAGTTCTTCAACCTCCCGGCGCAGCTTTTCGTTCTCAATTTCAGCATCCCTTTCGGCATACCATTTTATGACGTCGGCAGAGTCATAAAGCACCTCATTACCCTTCCCACCGCCTCGCAGAACGGGCATTCCCTGCTCCTGCCAGTTCTGAATAGTACGGATACTCGCGCCGAAAATGTCAGCCAGCTGCTTTTTGTTGACTTCCATTGCTCATTCCACGGACAAAAACAGAGAAAGGAAACGACAGAGGCCAAAAAGCTCGTTTTCAGCACCTGTCGTTTCCTTTCTTTTCAGGGGGTATTTTAAATAAAAACATTAAGTTACGACGAAGAAGAACGGAAATGCCTTAAACCGGAAAATTTTCATAAATAGCGAAAACCCGCGAGGTCGCCGCCCCGTAACCTGTCGGATCGCCGGAAAGGACCCGTTGGCCGTTCTGGTCTACTTCGTAATGGGATTTAATAGCTGAACGACAAAAGTCTTGAGACCACAGTCACACAGACCTGAATACACGTCCTGTTTCTTCCACCCCCGCACAGGACTGGCGAGCATGAGGGACACCCCCGCGAACCATAAACGCGGTAAAAACCCGGTGTGCATCGTTTTTGATTATTCCCGCACACTCACGCAGAAGGAATTCCCCGTCGGGCTACGGTCATGGTTAATGCGGGAATACGGCGACGATACAGCGCTGCTAAAAGGGTAATGAACAGATAGAGCGGTTTATTTCATTCCACAGGATTCTGAGTGCCCCCCCCCCCTCCTCCAATAGGCTGAGCATCCACCTATATAGTTTTAATTTTCATCAATCCATTTAACTATCGTTTAATTGTTGTCACATAGGATTCTGCCGTTTTTAACAATGCAGGATAATAAGATGAAAAAAATGTTGTTTTCTGCCGCTCTGGCAATGCTTATTACAGGATGTGCTCAACAGACGTTTACTGTTGGAAACAAACCGACAGCAGTAACACCAAAGGAAACCATCACCCATCATTTCTTCGTTTCGGGAATTGGACAGGAGAAAACTGTTGATGCAGCCAAAATTTGTGGCGGCGCAGAAAATGTTGTTAAAACAGAAACCCAGCAAACATTCGTAAATGGATTTCTCGGTTTTATTACTTTAGGCATTTATACTCCGCTGGAAGCGCGTGTGTATTGCTCACAATAATTGCATGAGTTGCCCATCGATATGGGCAGCTCTATCTGCACTGCTCATTAATATACTTCTGGGTTCCTTCCAGTTGTTTTTGCATAGTGATCAGCCTCTCTCTGAGGGTGAAATAATCCTGTTCAGCGGTGTCTGCCAGTCGGGGGGAGGCTGCATTATCCACGCCGGAGGCGGTGGTGGCTTCACGCACTGACTGACAGACTGCTTTGATGTGCAACCGACGACGACCAGCGGCAACATCATCACGCAGAGCATCATTTTCAGCTTTCGCATCAGCTAACTCCTTCGTGTATTTTGCATCGAGCGCAGCAACATCACGCTGACGCATCTGCATGTCAGTAATTGCCGCGTTCGCCAGCTTCAGTTCTTTGGCATTTTTGTCGCGCTGGGCTTTGTAGGTAATGGCGTTATCACGGTAATGATTAACAGCCCATGACAGGCAGACGATGATGCAGATAACCAGAGCGGAGATAATCGCGGTTACTCTGTTCATTGCTGACCCCACAAACAGATTTCACGCTCAATCTCACGACGAGTCATGAGACCTTTCCATTGCTTACCGCCAGCATATGTCCAGCGACGTAGCTGATCACATGCGCCTTTGATATCGCCCTGGTTTATTTTGCGAAGAAGCGTCGATGTTCTGAAATTGCCAGCACCCACGTTGTAAACGAATGAGTAAAGAGCGCCGCGCGTTGTTTCCGATATATCGACTTCGATGTACGGGTTAATTTGTCTGGCGACAGTGGCAAGGTCTTTATTCAAGAGTGCTTTGCATTCTGCTTTGGTATACGTTTTACCGAGCATGATGTCTTTTCCTGTATGCCCGTGACATACGGTCCATACACCAACAATATCTTTGTATGGTATGTAGCTGACACCTTCCAGACCATCGTTACCACTTGGGCCAGTGATTAACACTGATGCTATAGCAATTGCTCCGCCACCAATAGCAGCAGCAACGGCTTTTCGTAATGATGGAGGCATTATTCACCTCTCGCAGCCTTGCGCTTATCTTCTTTAATCTTGAAATAAAGGTTTGTCAGGTACGTCAGCAGGCCAAATACCAGGCTACCCAGCACACCTATTGCTGCCCACTGTGAGGGCGTGATTTTATCGAGCAGCTGTAAAAACCAGTAACCGGCACTACCTGCTGAGGTGCCATAGGCGACACCCGTTGTTAACTTATCCATGGATTTCATAACCCCACCTCGCAGACAAAGCGGGTGTAAATTGAGGGAATACAACGTATCGCAAAAAAGCAGAAACGTAACAGACTCGGAGTCAGTGAATAACTCAGGTATTGAGTTATCAGCTAATATCGAGACTCAAAAAATGGAAAAACCAGCTCGACGGCGGGTTTAAGCTGTGTGACGAAGTAACCACTCTTAACAGCATAACCAATTTTTTACGTACGTAAACCACTGAATGATATTTATGAGAATGCTACCGAGTGTTCAAAACACCACCACAAATACATAAGAAAACCTCAACAAATAACCAATAAATAATTTCCGGCGTTATTTTTAGTTGATTTAAATTAAACCACCGAATTATAGAACCCCCATAAATAACAGCCATTAATATAAATTAGCTAATAGGTTTATTTTTGTTCAAATAAGAGCCATAAATAGGTTTCGATAGAAAAAGTTCAGATAAAAATAGAGATCTACCTCACAAATTAAATGAGAAACTAAAACTTACATCTTGAAATAATCACATTGATTAGATGAATATTTATCGCGCAGTGACATCATTTTTTAATAATAGTTCAAAAAAAAGGGCTCACGATGAAAAAATTAACAGTGGCAATTTCTGCTGTAGCTGCATCAGTACTGATGGCGATGTCTGCTCAGGCAGCTGAAATTTATAATAAAGACAGTAACAAGCTGGATCTGTACGGGAAAGTTAATGCCAAGCACTACTTTTCCTCTAACGATGCAGATGATGGTGATACTACTTATGTTCGTCTTGGCTTCAAAGGCGAAACCCAAATCAACGATCAGCTGACTGGTTTCGGTCAGTGGGAATATGAATTCAAAGGCAACCGCGCTGAATCTCAAGGTTCCTCCAAAGACAAAACCCGTCTTGCATTTGCAGGCCTGAAATTCGGTGACTACGGCTCAATCGATTACGGCCGTAACTACGGTGTAGCATACGACATCGGTGCGTGGACTGACGTTCTGCCAGAATTCGGTGGCGATACCTGGACCCAAACAGATGTGTTCATGACTGGTCGCACCACTGGTGTTGCAACCTATCGTAACAACGACTTCTTTGGTCTGGTTGATGGTCTGAACTTTGCTGCTCAGTACCAAGGCAAAAACGATCGTAGCGATTTCGATAACTACACCGAAGGTAACGGTGATGGCTTCGGTTTCTCTGCTACCTATGAATACGAAGGGTTCGGTATCGGTGCAACTTATGCGAAATCTGATCGTACCGACACTCAAGTTAATGCAGGGAAAGTTCTTCCTGAAGTATTTGCTTCCGGTAAAAATGCAGAAGTTTGGGCCGCAGGTCTGAAATATGACGCTAACAACATTTACCTGGCCACTACCTATTCTGAAACCCAGAATATGACTGTATTTGCTGATCACTTCGTTGCTAATAAAGCTCAAAACTTCGAAGCTGTTGCACAATATCAGTTCGATTTCGGTCTGCGTCCGTCCGTTGCTTACCTGCAATCTAAAGGTAAGGATCTTGGAGTATGGGGCGATCAGGACTTAGTCAAATATGTTGATGTAGGTGCAACCTATTACTTCAACAAAAATATGTCTACTTTCGTTGATTACAAAATCAACCTGCTTGACAAAAATGACTTCACTAAAGCACTCGGTGTAAGCACTGATGACATCGTTGCTGTAGGTCTGGTTTACCAGTTCTAATCTGATTACGAAAAAGATATGTTGCGGGAGGCTTTGCCTCCCCAACATATAAGTGGCTCCCTCAAGCCACTTCCTTTAGGAGCACAACCTTGCTTCTAACTATATAAACCTTCTGTTATATATTACCCTTTATTTTTGGGGGCGTTGCAACGCCCCATTTTTAATAATTTTTAGTAAACAATTGGCATATTAATTAGAGTTATTAACAACGATATCCATCTCTAACCGGATATCTAATGCCATTAACATCCCTTCAATTATGCCCTCAGCCTTCTGTAACCTTTTCCCGATATAACCATCAGAGCAGCAATGCTTACCTGCCAGTGACATGAATGTCATACCGACTACATAATAATCTACTAATAAATCGTGCAAATCGCTGTTGTTCTTTTTCAGACGGGCCATGCACCCGCAAATGATCATCGCGTCATCGTCACAACATTGCGGGCGAGATTTTACTTTTGAAGGAATTAATCCCTTAAAACCGGCGGCAATGGACGACCAGGTCACATCTTCATGATTATTAGCCGCCCACGCTCCCCAACGCTCAAGAACCATCTGAATATCACGCATCAACTTACTCCACAAAAATCAGACCAGAACGCCAATTACAAGCAAAAATCAACAAAACAGTATTAGTTGATTGTTATCTCTGACTTCATACTCCTGCTCCTGTCAGGGTTTTGGCGTAATTCTTCAGTATTCGGTAATCGGTCAAAACAGAACCGGGGAAACGATATAAGCGCAGACGCCCCCAGCGGTGGCGAAGAAGTTCTGCCATATTAAACTCAAACATCATTCATTCCCCATTTCGGTGATGGTCAGTTCCAGCCTCCCACCTTTGGTAACAGGCATCTTCACAACGCGGTAATCAACGACCTGAGCATCATCCAGCCAGAAACCTGCTTTAGTGAGTGCGTCAAAAGCGGCTTTTTGCAGATTATCCAGGTCACGGCGACGGCGATCCGGCATGTGGCACTCAATGCGGATTTTCACAGGCATAGCCAGGCCGATATCCAGCATTGCGTTTTTAATGATTCGGGCGACGTTATCGCGGTATGCCTGCCCCTCTGCACTGACGTGCGTGCGCCCGCGATTATGGCGGTAATAGCGATTATTGCTCGGAGGCCAGGGTAATGTGATGCTGTAGGTATTCACGCCTTAATAACCCCCTCTTTCAGCCAGATAACCTGTGTTCTCGCC
This sequence comes from Escherichia sp. WS1152, assembly GCF_046487665.1. Classification (NCBI taxonomy): domain Bacteria; kingdom Pseudomonadati; phylum Pseudomonadota; class Gammaproteobacteria; order Enterobacterales; family Enterobacteriaceae; genus Escherichia; species Escherichia sp. WS1152. The sequence goes on from NZ_JBJQJA010000013.1 coordinate 30,930, forward strand.
ATACCTTCCAGCGCGCATTCTTTTGCATATGCAGCATCGACAAAATGTGTGCGGCGGTCGATTTCGTCGTGGCAGGCAGAACATGCAATGGTGGCAATCAGGTCTGGCGGTTTGGTACCGGTGCCGCACAATCCAGTCAGCCGGATATGTGCCAGTACAGACGTTTCAGGGTTGCCATTACATACGCCAGGGATTCTTACCTGGCATTCCCGACTACGCGCTGCTTTTCTCAAATCAGCCATGATTCCTCCTTGCTGCCAGTCGCAACCATTTTTTATCAACCAGGCTGGCGGTATATCCGAGCAGTGTTGGTATTTCGGAAGGCTTCAGCTCCGGTTTACGCTTACGACGATTTGGTACTCTGTAGATGTGTCCGTTCATGACACGAATAAGCGGTGTAGCCATTACGCCTCCTGTTTGTCGCGGAGCTGCTGGAACTCGCAGCTCTGCGGAATAGTCAGGTGGCAGCCAATATTCATCGCCCAGGCTTCAACCTTACACAGGAAGACATACATCTCTCCGGTATCAAGATCGGAGGTATGGCGTAACGACTGGATAGTGGTGATATCACCGGTTACGACATCAACCAGGTCTTTGGTTTCATAACCGAGATATGTGTGTTTGAGAGCATCTTTTACCCAAGCTGGAGTGGCGAACGTTTTACCCTTGCTGATGAGGTATTCACTGATTTCGCTGTACCACATGTGGCTGAGTGCATTCTGGGAAAGACTGCGTCTCTCGCGCCACGGTTTAAGCACCATGCGAAAGCATTTGCCGTCCTCCAGATAAGGCTGGATCTGCCGACCGATAGCGGTGAAGTTACCGCGATGCAATTTGATACCATCTTGTGGGAGGTTCACGCTTCACCTCCGCAGAGATCAAACGCTGGATGCAAAATATCGCAGTTGCATTTCTGCATCTGTGAATGGAGAAGAGAGGTTGGATTGTATGTGCGCATAAACGTCCCCGTTTAGCGCAGAAGTCACCGGAGGAGTTCAAACTCCGGTGACTTAATTATGGCAAGTTGATTGTTGAAAATCAATTTAGTGGATTTAGGCGCAATACAAAGGATCATTAGCAGCTCTAATACCGCCCTGAATCGCAAGCCCTGTATGGCAATTTGACATTGAGCATGATTGCCATCTGTGCAAGGGACCTCCATTAATCGAAACTTCCAGCAGATCTTTATCTCCTTTCATCCTGACCCCTTCATACAACATATCAAGACGCTCAACAATCAATCCTGTTGGAGGTTCCATTTTTAGAACGAGGGCAAACTCTCCTGGCCCACGTCGTATTGTTATACGCGGGCCGGTACACTCCACATCCCAATTGTCTGATTTAGCTTTCCATTCATTTTCATCTATCAGTAAAGTCTCCTTACCAATAGAATTACAGAAAATTCCTGATAAAAGCATCGGTCCATGTGGTATGGGTGAAGGTTTCACAGAAAGAATGGGTTGTTCGTTGACTACAATCAAATTTTGACAGTTATGAAACGTCACTCCTGCAAATTTTACTGTTATAGGCTCATTATGAAAATCAAACATTTCATTTGCAAAACCAGCCTGTAAGCACTTGGGATTTCTGTCAGCTATTTCCACTGTCTGTGCTGAAAGTCTACCACGAGCTCTTTTTTGATTGCATTGGGAGCAAAGAAGTGTCATTCCATTCGGATCATGTACTTTGGCATCAACGAAGTCAGGTTTAAAATGCTCATAATCATAAAATCCAAATCCACAAATTACACAGCCAAAGCCGCACCTTTGCCTTATCTGACGTTTTATTGTCTCAGGTATTCTTCTTGAGAGCCCGTGTTTATTAATATTGTCCATATGGTTAGTACGCTATAAGTTTGTTTCTATAATTTTACCACAATAGATAAGTTTGTATCAGAAATCGCTATATGGAGTGAGCGGAATATTTATATTATTCATGCAATTGCTCTCCCGTACGCAGCCCGCACTTCCGTCATCGCAGAATGACGGAAGCCTTACTAACTAGCGCCTTTATTGAAACAGATTCTGAGGTAAATGCGGCAATACTCGACTCCACTTATCATCCTGCCACGGCTGAAGTTTTACATGTGCCGTTTCTCGGACGAGGATTGCTCGCGCTCTGTTGAGTATCTGGGGATATTCTTGCTCGATGGAAGTGAAGTGACCAGTTTCACCATGCTCCGCATCCTGAAGAAGATGAGTAACGTTCTGGTAGGCAATTAACATCACATTCCCTGCTCGCCATAACCAGGCGAGTGTGCAAAGTTCGTTATCAGTGAATTGTTTTGTGATTGGGGATTGTTGAACTGCTAGAACGAGAACGCCAGCATCCATTGGCAGTCCCTATAGTAAAACCATAGCTCAGGACGCTTCGTTCAGGATAGATAATTTTATTGTACTTACCTAACTTTCTTACTATAGCACGGTTGAAAAAGTGATTATTACTCAAAAATAAACCTCACCATCAACCATATATTTGAGAGTACTTATCGCCTGCTGGGCGGATATTGTTTTCATTAAAGGATAGTGTTTAAAAACAATGCCATTCATAAAATAGATATCACAGGTTTTATTATCTGTATTGATTATGATTTTTTCGAATGTTTTATAGGCAAGTGTACGACATAGCTCTCGCCCATTTTTACTGGTTAAGTCAATAGCATGAAAATCACCAAGTGAGCTCACCGCTTTACTCTTCAAAGTTTTTAATGATACAGAAGCCCTTCGTAATTCCTTATCTAATACTCTGATTTTTTCTGCTATAGCGGTAACTTCAGGCGCAACAGATAATGCAGCAATTAAATTATTAATTTTCATATGGAGCTCAATAATTTTCAACTCTAAAGTTTCATTAGCATCTTTCTTGTTTTCAACTGGTTGGATTTTACTACAATTAAAAAGCAACTCATTAATGATATTATAATCAACCAAATCTCTCTTTATTGATGGCCTGCCACATCGATGCAGTCTTCTCATCGGACAAACATAATAGCCATGCAAACTTCCAGATACCGCATGAACAATCATGGTATTACCACAAGCCTCGCACTTCATAACTGTTCGAAGTAGATTTATCAACATAGGATTTTTGCTACTATTGCTAATACCAAAAGGTGCCAACCGAATTTCCTGCACAGCGTAAAACAAATCATCTGATATGACTCTGGGATAATAGCCAGCGATTTCACTTATTCCTTTACCTCTTGCACGATATGAAGGTACGCATATACCTATCAGAGCTTTATTCGCTAATAATTTTTCAATTACAGAAGGCCCCCATGCACTTTCTTTTCCTGAGAAATTTTTTACAGCATGATCATTTAAATACTTGGCTATTGCATTCAATGATCGCCTTTCCATCCTGAGTTTAAAAATTAGCTCAATCGTTTTCACCCTGTCGGGGTCTGGAATAAAAGCTGTTCTTTTGTCATCCAATGAGAGCCATCTCGGACAAGACGCCGTCATAATCGTGCCTGACTCCAGTGCATCCTGCCGTTTTTTCTTCCATGATAATTTAACCCGACTTGACTTTATCTCGCTTTCTTCATTTGCCCTTTGTGCTATAAGTATGGCTTTTATTAATGAATATGGATCATTCAAAGAGTCAATATTATAGACTGTATTATCGCAAAGAGTTATAACATCAATACCGTGATTCAAAATCAATTTCAGACGCTCAATCGCTTCACCGACTTTTTCTCTTGAAAGTCTGTCCAGACTTTCAACTAGCAATGTAGTTCCTGGCAATATATAACCATGCTCTATAGCATCTAAAAATTCCGAAAAAGCTCCTGATTGTGCATGCTTTCCTTTGAATGCACTTAATCCTAAATCTTCATATGTTATGGTATCAAGATAATAATCACTATTTACCTTTAACCATTCAGCAATAAGTCTTCTCTGTCGGTTTAATGAGTCGCCAGACATCTGACCTGGTGATGAAAATCGCATATATGCTATGGCTTTTTTCATGGTGACACCTGCTAACGTATGCTTTTATAAACCTTAGTGGTGAGATATAATTTTTGTTTAATTTTTATTTAAAAAGACAATTACTATCACATTCTTTTGAATATACAACAATAATCGTATTGCAATTTGCTTACGCAATAATCTTGAAGGCACAAAAGAATACACAAAAACTAAAAACATTAACAAAAGCGGCCCATGTAAAGATATGAACCGCCATATTTCAGTCTTTTAAAAGAAATTATTTTTAATGTGGTGTGCTTCGTGACAATAAATTAATAACCAACACACCGGCACAAATCAACATCATGCCTATAACGGCTGGCAGGTCCAGCCGTTGGCCGAAAAACCCCCATGATAGTAAGCTAATCAGGACAATACCGACTCCTGACCAGATAGCATAAGCAATCCCTGTAGGAATATAAGCCAGCGTCTGAGCTAATAACCAGAATGATGCACAATAACAAATAATTGTACCAACAGATGGCCATAACCGTGTAAAACCTTCTGAAAACTTCATTAAGGTTGTACCAATGACCTCTGCAAGTATTGCACCACCAAGATAAATATAAGGGTTCATAACATATTCTTTCCTGTTCAAACTGGAGAGAATTGTACTACAGTTTGAAATCAACTCACCTGTTTCATCATTGTGTACCCATTGATGTTCTTTTATATACCCTCAATACGCGTTTCATCGCGGCACTCTGGCGACACTCCTTAAAAATCAGATTCGTGCTCACCTTTCCTTCCCGTTCTTCTCTGGTAGCGAACCGGTAATACACCGTTCGCCAGACCTTACCATCAACGACCAGGATTCCTGCCCGCGCCATTTTAGCCGCAGCCTGATTTATGCTGGTTACGGTTGCGCCTGTTACCGCGGCAACGTCCTGTGCACAGAAGCTCTTATGCGTCCCCAGGTAATGAATAATTGCCTCTTTGCCCGTCATACACTTGCTCCTTTCAGTCCGAACTTAGCTTTAATTTCTGCGATCTTCGCCAGAGCCTGTGCACGATTTAGAGGTCTACCGCCCATAACAGGAAGTTGTTTTACTGGTTCAGGTATCGTCTCACCACGGTTAATTCGCGCTGTCATACAGGTCAGTTCATCGGCAGCCTTGCGCCGTAATTCCGCGTCAGTCAGCGCATTGGCTCGCATGTTCTGGTACAGGTTGGTAACCAGCCAGTAGTGCGCGTTTGATTTCCACGGATAAGACTCTGCATCCGGATACAGCCCGCGCTTCCGGCAATACTCGTAAACCATATCAACCAGCTCGCTGGCGTTTGGCAGCCCGGCGGTAACGGATGCTTCTTCCCGGCACCAGGCGACAAACTGCCCGGGTGATGGCAGGAATGGTCGATTCTGCCGACGGGCTACGCGCATTCCTGCGTTAACCTGTTCCATTGTGGTGATCCCGTTTTCCCGGAAAGCCAGAACCCACTGGCGGCGGATTTCGTTCAGTTCATTCTGGTCACGGTTAGCCAGGCTCGCCGGGAAAGTTGCCAGTAACTGGCTGAACACACCGTTGATGATCTGCGCTACCTGCTGTACCTGTGGCTTTTCGTCGTACTGTTCCGGCATGTTGTTGGCGATCCGACGCATCTGCTCACAGTCAAAGTTAACCATTTGTGCGGCGATGTTTTTCATAAATCCACCCCATAAATCCAGTCAGTGTTTGTCAGGTCCAGTTTTGATTTTCCGGCTGTCACTCCAGCCTGTTGCTTGTTACGGTTGATTTCGAGTTGGGTCCACTTGTCACGGAGTTTGGCCGGACTTAGCACGTTACCGGACCAGAAGTTGTCCTGGCATGCCCAGCGGAACAGCACGCACATGTCGCGGTGGTTACGTCCGTCACGTTCACGCATCAGGCGGATATCGTTAGCCCACCCTGCAAAATTCGGTTTTCTGGCTGATGGCGCTATGGTCTTCACCATGTCAAACATCCACTCTGCGGCGGTCAGGTCTTCTGCTGTCCCCCACTTGCTGCCGCTCTGAATCGCAGCATCCGGTTTCACCACAGGAAGGTCGTTTTCTGGCTGGTCAGAGTATTCGCCAGAATTCTCGGACGAATAAGGTTTTATATTGTCTTTTGTTAGTTTGTCTTTTGTGTTTACCTGATTCGGGTAAGTGCCTTTACCTGATTTGGGTAAACTTTTCTTACCTGATTCAGGTAAATTTACCTCTTTCAGGTAAACTTTATTTTTCTTACCTGATTCGGGTAATGTTGACCATTCACTGACCACATTATTAATGCCGATATTCCGCCCGCTCTGAATAAAAATCCCACGCTTTACCAGAACACTTTTTGCAGCAGAACACTTGTGCGGCAATATCCCGGTCAACTCGGAAAGTTGCTCGTTGCTCACCCAATCCAGTTTTTTATTAAAGCCATATGTTTTGCGCATGACAGCCAGGAAGACCAGAAGCTGGTGCTGTGTTAATCCGGCCAGCATCACAGCTTCCAGCAACTCATTTGCAATGCGCGTATAACCATCATCGAGATCTGCCACGCGCCGCTCCTTTTGTGCCTCATCCGGCACTGGAAAATTGAATATCTCAGCAGTGTTTGCCATAATTCCTTCCGCAATGAGTGCGTTACGATTTGCACCTGAAAGTCGGCTCTGTTCCCGCAGACCGGCTTTCGCCATTTCTGAACCTGTCATATTGCCCCCAGCATGGTGGTAACCATCGCCATTAATGGACCAGCCAGATCCGGGTCCACACGAAACATCGACACAATACCTTCACTAATTTCCTTCAGTTTCTGGTGGCGTGGTGCGTTGAGAATGACCGCCTGCTTTGCCTCACTGAGTTCCTTATCCATTTCAGCCAACCGAGCCATGAAGCTATCCTGCTCAACCAGGTGGCCGCGATATTCCAGCGGTAGTACCGCCAGAATTGCCGGGGTCAGTTCACGCACGTTATTTCGGTATTTTTCAGAATCGAATTTGTTATCGAGGAAGCGGAACAACTTCTGGCGTGCACGGCTGACATCATCAGGGAAATCGATGGTGCCGCCGCCCTGCTCCCGATACTCATTCACAATGAGTGCGGCAACAACATCCTGATTATCTGCAGCCGACCAGGCGCGAACGGCATCACGGATTTTTTCGTGGCCTGGCGCCTGTTTTGTTTGAGAACGATTTATCACCGCAGTCGGGGTAAATCCGCTAGTCTGTTGGTATGTAATTGGTTGCATAATTGATTCCTTTAGTTTGAATTGACTGTTAATCAGTCTGTTAAGTTGATTGCTTATTGTTAAAGAGCGTGAAATGGAAATTTAAGCTGCGTTCTTTTCGGTGTGTGGAAACAACTTCGGAAGATCCGGGCGAATCTGGTATGCCTTCACAACTCCACCAGTAGCCGTAACAATGCTGCCGACATGTTCAGGGGATACCTTTGCTTTGTTGTGAAGCCACTTATAGACGGCCTGCTGTGAAACTTCGCAGGCATCGCCCAGTTTCTTTTGTGAACCAACTATATTGATCGCTGTTTTGATTGCTGGGTTCATAACAACCTCCGTGGTTAATCTGAATCAAGATTAAAACTATGGTTGTTTTTAGTCAACAACCATTTTCGTTTGATGGAATAAAACCTTGGTTGTACATTTGGTCTATGAAAACAACACTCTCAGAAAGACTTAAAGAAGCCAGATTAGCGCGAGGCCTTACACAAAAGGCACTTGGGGATTTGGTTGGGGTTAGCCAGGCTGCTATTCAGAAAATCGAAACAGGGAAAGCTAACCAAACAACTAAAATCGTGGAGATCGCGAACGCTTTGGGTGTGCGCGCAGAATGGTTATCTTCTGGCGTTGGAAATATGTCAGACAGTACAGTGCAACCAATACAATCAACTGTCAGCCATTCCAAATACTTCAAGATTGACGTTCTTGATATAGAAGTCAGTGCTGGGCCGGGAGTCATCAACCGTGAGTTTGTAGAAGTCCTACGCTCGGTTGAGTACTCGTTTGACGATGCTCGTCACATGTTCGATGGCAGGAAGGCGGAAAATATCCGCATCATTAACGTGCGTGGTGACAGCATGTCAGGAACGATCGAACCAGGTGATCTGCTGTTCGTTGATATCACGGTTAAATCTTTCGACGGTGATGGCATCTATGCGTTTCTGTACGACGACACCGCCCATGTAAAGCGCCTGCAAATGATGAAGGATAAGCTACTGGTTATCTCTGATAACAAGAGCTACTCACCGTGGGACCCGATCGAGAAAGACGAGATGAACCGGGTATTCATATTCGGTAAGGTTATTGGGAGCATGCCGCAGACGTACAGAAAACACGGATAATCAGCCGCGTGTTGATGAGGCTTTTGGGTAATACGCTGAAGAAAATACCTTATAAAAAATAACATTACGGGAAAGGCAAAAAATGAGTAATAAAACACTTGTTAAAAAATCAAATAACTGTGTCGATGCATACGCCGACGCGTTTGGCTACTCTTCGTTTGGTGACGGCTCTCAGCGCCTAGGTTCAATTTCTTTTTTTCATAATGTAACTGAATGGCCTGTTGATGAAAGTGACGATGTTGAGAACATAAAGTACAACATTGCAACCATTAGAATGCCCGAAGAATTGATGCTTAAATTGGCTGACTTCATTCGCGACCAGCATGACAAAGCTAAAACAAACTAATCGTAATTAATTATGAAACACGATTATTACGAAGCTCCAAACCTAAATGATAAAATTGCAAAGGCGGCAGAATCATTTTGTTTGCACTCCAGTGCGTCTTCCCAGCTAGCAGGTATATCTGGAAAAAGATGGGACATGCTACAATCAAGTGGTAGCAGTGGGTCTGGGAGTGATAACATGCCTGAAAAAGTTGCAAAACTGGAGTCCGATGTTGCTCATATCAAACGAGACGTTGATGAACTTAAAACAGACGTTAAAGCTATCGACAAAAATATGATAACTATTCTTGCACGTCTGGACTCTATAAAAGAATCCTTAACAAACAAGCCATCAAGTGATGCTGTCGATAGAAAGATTTCAGACGCAAAGCTTGCGGTATTGCTTGGTGTTCCAGCAATCATCGCTGCAGGAACAGGACTTTATAAGCTATCAATGTACTTTTTCTTTAGTGCTTAAGAAAATGCTCGCACCCTTGCATTAGGTAAAGCGATTTTTCATTCCCCATTACCCTCGCTCTTAACCAATCATCTAAACCCGGCCACCGTGCCGGGTTTTCTTTTGCCCTCCCCTCATCACACACCGTTCAAAAAACCACCACAACCTCCCTTCAGTTATCGCTATGCGATTCAAGTCACAAAATAAATCCATCCTAAATACAACCAGTTATATCTAAAAAAACCAATAAAACAACTTTTGTTGTTGACGATAAAACAACTATAGTTTTAAATGAGTTCATCGCAACAACACAACGATACGGCAACCACCTGATTCGCCGTTGCGATGACCGCTTAGATCCGCAGCTTGAATTTCAGCAGGCTCCGGGGAGTGCGAGGGGTGAAGCGGACGCGTGAACGTCGGTGTGACCAGCTGAAATCAACTCAACACTTCATACCTCAGTCGCTTCAACGAGGCGGCTTAGTTATGACAACCGGCGGCCATCCACCGCCTGAATACGCGCAGAAGTCTCTATATGTTCAGCAGCCCAGCTTACGGGCAGGAGTTTTTATGGTTCATCAACATTACGGAACTCAGACCGTTAATCGCGGTGCCGTCCGGCCAGGTATGCTGGTTAAACACAAAGATGGTACCTGGACGGCATCAGCTAATTTGCGCGGTCGGCTTTACTTGCATCGCGGCATCGAACGAACGTACACAAAAGATTTGCTCGTGGAGGTTTACCTGAATGGTACTGGCGGTGGTCTGAGCCACTAACTACTCACTTGTTTGGGCCGTGTGGAGCCAAAGCAAATTCAAGGTTGTAGATACTCCCATCAGGGGCTTTGAAATCAACCTCAAACCGAGATGGCGGATTGAATGGATCGAGTACATTTTCTGCTACGCATGTAGATCTCCAATTGATATGGCCTTTGCCAAGCGAGCGAGATTCCCACCAAGCTCTCCAGGTCTGGTCTTGCGGTTGATCACTCCCCTTTTCCCTTACATACCAATGATTCTTTTTCGACTGCTTACCCATTTCTGCGGTTGGGTACATCGGAGAAGACTTTAACTTATCAATCAGCATTCTAGACACCTTATTTATCAGATTTTGAGCAAGACATAGTGTGATCCAACATTTTGATTAATCAAGCGAGTTCATTCAAACAACTATGCAGTTAACGCACTGTCTGGATCCGCACATCAAAATTTCAGGAGTTTATCCATGAACGCTTATTACATTCAGGATCGTCTTGAGGCTCAGAGCTGGGCGCGTCACTACCAGCAGATCGCCCGTGAAGAGAAAGAGGCAGAACTGGCAGACGACATGGAAAAAGGCCTGCCCCAGCACCTGTTTGAATCGCTATGCATCGATCATTTGCAACGCCACGGGGCCAGCAAAAAAGCCATTACCCGTGCGTTTGATGACGATGTTGAGTTTCAGGAGCGCATGGCAGAACACATCCGGTACATGGTTGAAACCATTGCTCACCACCAGGTTGATATTGATTCAGAGGTATAAAACGGATGAGTACAGCACTCGCAACGCTGGCTGGGAAGCTGGCTGAACGTGTCGGCATGGATTCTGTCGACCCACAGGAACTGATCACCACTCTTCGCCAGACGGCATTTAAAGGTGATGCCAGCGATGCGCAGTTCATCGCATTGTTGATCGTCGCCAACCAGTACGGCCTTAATCCGTGGACGAAAGAAATTTACGCCTTCCCTGATAAGCAGAACGGCATCGTTCCGGTGGTGGGCGTTGATGGCTGGTCCCGCATCATCAATGAAAACCAGCAGTTTGATGGCATGGACTTTGAGCAGGACAATGAATCCTGTACATGCCGGATTTACCGCAAGGACCGTAATCATCCGATCTGCGTTACCGAATGGATGGATGAATGCCGCCGCGAACCATTCAAAACTCGCGAAGGCAGAGAAATCACGGGGCCGTGGCAGTCGCATCCCAAACGGATGTTACGGCATAAAGCCATGATTCAGTGTGCCCGTCTGGCCTTCGGATTTGCTGGTATCTATGACAAGGATGAAGCCGAGCGCATTGTCGAAAATACTGCATACACTGCAGAACGTCAGCCAGAACGCGACATCACTCCGGTTAACGATGAAACCATGCAGGAGATTAACACTCTGCTGATCGCCCTGGATAAAACATGGGATGACGACTTATTGCCGCTCTGTTCCCAGATATTTCGCCGCGACATTCGCGCATCGTCAGAACTGACACAGGCCGAAGCAGTGAAAGCTCTTGGATTCCTGAAACAGAAAGCCACTGAGCAGAAGGTAGCAGCATGATACCGGACATTATCCTGCAGCGTACCGGGATCGACGTGAGAGCTGTCGAACAGGGGGATGATGCATGGCACAAATTACGGCTCGGCGTCATCACCGCTTCAGAAGTTCACAACGTGATAGCAAAGCCCCGCTCAGGAAAGAAGTGGCCTGACATGAAAATGTCCTACTTCCACACCCTGCTGGCTGAGGTTTGCACCGGTGTGGCTCCGGAAGTTAATGCTAAGGCGCTGGCCTGGGGAAAACAGTACGAGAACGACGCCAGAACCCTGTTTGAATTCACTTCCGGCGTGAATATTACTGAATCCCCGATCATCTATCGCGACGAAAGTATGCGCACCGCCTGCTCTCCCGATGGTTTATGCAGTGACGGCAACGGCCTTGAACTGAAATGCCCGTTTACCTCCCGGGATTTCATGAAATTCCGGCTCGGTGGTTTCGAGGCAATAAAATCGGCTTACATGGCCCAGGTGCAGTACAGCATGTGGGTGACGCGAAAAGATGCCTGGTACTTTGCCAACTATGACCCGCGCATGAAGCGTGAAGGCCTGCATTATGTCGTGATTGAGCGGAATGAAAAGTACATGGCGAGTTTTGACGAGATGGTGCCGGAGTTCATCGAAAAAATGGACGAGGCACTGGCTGAAATTGGTTTTGTATTTGGGGAGCAATGGCGATGACGCATCCTCACGATAATATCCGGGTAGGCGCGATCATTTTCGTCTACTCCGTTACAAAGCGAGGCTGGGTATTTCCCGGCCTTTCTGTTATCAGAAATCCACTGAAAGCACAGCGGCTGGCTGAGAAGATAAATAATAAACGGGAGGCGGTATGCACAAAGCATCTCCTGTTGAGTTAAGAACGAGTATTGAGATGGCACATAGCCTTGCTCAAATTGGAGTCAGGTTTGTGCCAATACCAGTAGAAACAGACGAAGAATTTCATACGTTAGCCACATCCCTTTCACAAAAGCTGGAAATGATGGTGGCGAAAGCAGAAGCAGATGAGAGAGACCAGGTATGACAACCACTGAATGCATTTTTCTGGCAGCGGGCTTCATATTCTGTGTGCTTATGCTTGCCGGCATGGGGCTTGTTCAATGACACCTCAGCAAGAAAACGCCCTTCGCAGCATTGCCCGTCAGGCTAATTCTGAAATCAAAAAAGCCAGACAGCAGTTTCCGGATAAAAACGTCGATGACATTTGCCGTAGCGTACTAAAGAAGCACCGCGAAACGGTAACGCTGATGGGATTCACACCGACTCATTTAAGCCTGGCGATCGGCATGTTGAACGGCGTCTTTAAGGAACGATGAACATGAAAAGCAAAATCATCAGGGAGCTACAGGCTCCTTTTTTATTATTCGCATTTACCCTCAAGCGTATTAACCAACAATTCAGGGATTAATGAAAGATGGCAGACATCATTGATTCAGCATCAGAAATCGAAGAATTACAGCGCAATACAGCAATAAAAATGCGTCGTCTGAACCACCAGGCTATATCTGCCACTCATTGTTGTAAGTGTGGCGATCCCATAGATGAACGAAGACGCCTGGCCGTTCAGGGTTGTCGGACTTGTGCAAGTTGCCAGGAGGAGATCGAACTTAAGAACAAACAATGGGGATTGTGATGACCTCAAAGGAGCAAATTTCAACATCGTCCAACTGAGGTGTAAAAATGTTCAGAATCATTTTGCCTAACACCTGGTACGTCGACCACCACGGCACTCCCTGCAAAATCCTGCGTTCTACCCACAACAAAGTTCACTACATCCGAAAAGGCAGAACATGTATCGCCAGCATGTTCCGCTTTAATCATGACTTTGAACCTGTGAATAAAGCTGATGCAGATCGGATAGCAGTAGAGATCGAAACGGCAGAACACATTAAGAAGTTACGTGACATGCGTTCAAAAAGCAGAGGTAACCATGGAATCATACAGCCTCACACTCGATGAGGCCTGTCAGTTTCTTAAGATATCCAGACCAACCGCCACCAACTGGATACGAACAGGCCGCCTACAGGCAACACGCAAAGACCCCACTAAACCAAAATCTCCTTACCTCACAACGCGACAAGCCTGCATTGCGGCGCTTCAGTCTCCGCTGCATACTATCAAGGTGAGCGCGGGTGATGGCATAACAGAGGAAAGAAAATGTCACTCTTCCGCAGAAGTGAAATATGGTACGCCAGTTTCACATTGCCGAACGGTAAAAGATTTAAACAGTCTCTTGGAACAAAGGACAAAAGGCAGGCGACAGAGCTCCATGACAAGCTAAAGGCTGAAGCATGGCGGGTCAGCAAACTTGGTGAAATACCTGATATGACGTTTGAGGAAGCGTGTGTCAGGTGGCTCGAAGAGAAAGCACATAAGAAATCACTGGACGATGACAAAAGCCGGATCGGATTCTGGCTTCAACATTTCGCAGGGATGCAACTAAGAGACATCACTGAATCAAAAATTTATTCAGCGATGCAGAAAATGACGAACCGGCGTCATGAGGAAAACTGGAAACTCAGGGCAGAAGCATGCAGAAAAAAAGGGAAACCTGTTCCAGAATACACGCCAAAACCAGCGTCCGTTGCAACGAAGGCAACGCATCTTTCATTTATAAAGGCCCTGCTAAGAGCCGCAGAGCGTGAATGGAAAATGCTGGATAAAGCACCAATTATTAAAGTGCCTCAACCAAAGAATAAACGGATCCGCTGGCTGGAGCCTCATGAAGCACAAAGGCTGATTGATGAATGTCCGGAGCCATTAAAGTCTGTTGTTGAATTTGCACTGGCAACAGGCTTAAGACGCTCGAACATCATCAACCTTGAATGGCAACAAATAGACATGCAGCGCCGGGTGGCATGGATAAACCCGGAAGAGAGTAAATCAAACCGCGCAATTGGCGTTGCGCTGAATGATACTGCATGTCGCGTATTGAAAAAACAAATCGGGAATCATCACCGTTGGGTATTTGTGTACAAGGAAAGCTGTACCAAACCAGACGGAACGAAAGCGCCAACGGTCAGGAAGATGCGGTATGACGCAAACACAGCCTGGAAAGCGGCGCTGAGACGAGCAGGTATTGATGATTTCAGATTTCACGACTTGAGACACACTTGGGCAAGTTGGCTGGTTCAAGCCGGAGTCCCGTTGTCAGTGTTACAGGAAATGGGAGGCTGGGAGTCTATCGAAATGGTTCGTCGATATGCTCACCTCGCACCTGATCACCTTACCGAACACGCACGGCAAATAGACTCGATTCTGAACCCATTGGTCCCAAATTTGTCCCAGTCAAAAAATAAGGAAGGCACTAATGATGTGTAACTCATTGATTTATATGGTGCCGATAATAGGAGTCGAACCTACGACCTTCGCATTACGAATGCGCTGCTCTACCAACTGAGCTATATCGGCCCTGAAAGGACATGTTCACGAACGTGAATCACGGTGGACAAGGTTAAAACTAACCGGGCGATGCGTCAATGGCCTTGTGAATCAAACGGCTACTTTTGCATCACCCGGTTTTATTTACGCACGAATGGTGTAATCACCAATGCCGATCCACTTGTAAGTGGTCAGTGCTTCCAGCCCCATTGGGCCACGCGCGTGGAGTTTTTGTGTGCTTACCGCCACTTCCGCACCCAGTCCAAACTGGCCGCCGTCGGTAAAACGCGTAGAGGCGTTAACGTAAACAGCGGACGAATCCACTTCGTTAACAAAACGCTGGGCGTTGCGCATATCGCGGGTCAGGATCGCATCGGAGTGTTGTGTGCCGTGTTCACGAATATGGGCGATGGCATCGTCAAGATCGCTGACGATTTTGACGTTCAAATCTAATGACAGAAACTCATCGTCATACTCTTCAGCTTTAACCGCCACCACCTTCGCAGGGCCTGCCTGCAACTGTGTCAGCGCAGCTGCATCTGCGTGTAATGTCACGCCGCTTTCCGCCATTTGTTTGCTTAATGCGGGCAGGAAGCTATCGGCGATGTTTTTATTCACCAGCAACGTTTCTACCGTATTACATGTGCTCGGACGCTGAGTTTTCGCGTTGACGATCACTTTTAATGCTTCAGCGATCTCTGCACTTTCATCAACGTAAATATGGCATACGCCTATACCACCAGTGATCACCGGGATCGTCGACTGTTCACGGCACAGTTTATGCAAACCAGCGCCACCACGCGGGATCAGCATGTCGATGTATTTATCCATACGCAGCATTTCACTGACCAGCGCACGGTCAGGATTATCAATCGCCTGCACGGCACCCGCCGGTAAGCCACAGGATTTCAGGGCGTCCTGAATCACCGCTACCGTTGCCGCGTTAGTGCGACAGGTTTCTTTGCCACCACGCAGGATCACCGCATTACCGGTTTTCAGGCACAGCGAAGCGACATCAACCGTCACGTTCGGGCGCGCTTCATAAATCACGCCAATAACCCCCAGCGGTACGCGACGACGCTCAAGACGCAGGCCGCTGTCCAGTACGCCGCCATCGATTACCTGCCCCACCGGATCGGCGAGGTTACACACCTGGCGTACATCGTCGGCAATGCCTTTCAGCCGTGCGGGCGTCAGTGCCAGACGGTCAAGCATCGCTTCGCTAAGGCCATTGGCTCGCGCGTCAGCAACATCCTGGGCGTTAGCGTTGAGGATGATTTCGCTTTGTGCTTCCAGTTCATCGGCGATTTTTTCCAGCACGCGATTTTTTTCGCGGCTGGAGAGTTGCGCTAATTTATACGAGGCTTGCTTCGCGGCAATGCCCATTTGTTCCAGCATCAGCCTGCTCCTTAACGGGTAATCATGTCATCACGGTGAACGGCAACCGGGCCGTATTCATATCCCAGTATTGCATCAATTTCTTGCGAGTGGTGTCCGGCAATACGGCGTAATGCATCGCTGTTGTAACGACTGACACCGTGGGCGATATCGCGACCTTCGAGGTTGCAAATGCGGATGACTTCACCACGCGAGAAATTGCCAGTTACGCTCTTAATGCCTTTCGGCAACAGGGAGCTGCCGCGTTCAAGAATGGCGGCGGTTGCCCCTTCATCTACCGTGATTTCACCCGCAGGCGGCGCACCGAAAATCCAGCGTTTACGGTTTTCTAATGGCGTTGCCTGGGCATGGAACAGCGTACCGACGGAAATGCCTTCCATCACATCACCAATAACGCCCGGCTTGCTGCCCGCGGCAATAATGGTGTCGATACCCGCACGGCAAGCCACGTCCGCGGCCTGCAATTTGGTACTCATGCCGCCAGTTCCGAGGCCTGAAACGCTGTCACCTGCAATCGCGCGTAGTGCGTCATCAATGCCGTAAACATCTTTAATCAGTTCTGCCTGCGGATTGCTGCGCGGGTCAGCGGTATACAAACCTTTTTGATCGGTCAGCAGCAACAGTTTATCGGCACCCGCCAGAATCGCCGCCAGCGCAGAAAGATTGTCGTTATCGCCGACCTTAATCTCTGCAGTAGCGACAGCATCGTTCTCATTGATTACCGGAACGATATTGTTATCGAGCAACGCACGCAGGGTGTCGCGGGCGTTCAGGAAGCGTTCACGGTCTTCCATATCAGCACGGGTCAGCAGCATCTGCCCGACGTGAATGCCATAAATCGAAAACAGCTGTTCCCACAGTTGAATCAGTCGACTCTGCCCTACCGCCGCCAGCAGTTGTTTCGAGGCGATAGTCGCTGGCAGTTCCGGGTAACCCAGGTGCTCACGTCCGGCGGCGATCGCGCCCGACGTCACAATAACAATCCGATGCCCGGCGGCATGTAACTGCGCGCACTGGCGAACAAGTTCAACGATATGGGCACGGTTCAGGCGGCGCGATCCGCCTGTTAGCACACTGGTGCCGAGTTTTACCACCAGCGTCTGGCTGTCACTCATGATTCTCTGCCATTCAATTTTAGGAAAAATGATATCAAACGAACGTTTTAGCAGGACTGTCGTCGGTTGCCAACCATCTGCGAGCAAAGCATGGCGTTTTGTTGCGCGGGATCAGCAAGCGTAGCGGCAGTTGTTTACGCTTTTATTACAGATTTAATAAATTACCACATTTTCAGAATATCATTAATCTGTAATATATCTTTAACAATCTCAGGTTAAAAACTTTCCTGTTTTCAACGGGACTCTCCCGCTGAATATTCGCGCGTTAATTAAAATCAGGAATGAAAATGAAAAAGAGCACTCTGGCATTAGTGGTGATGGGCATTGTGGCATCTGCATCCGTACAGGCCGCAGAAATATATAACAAAGACGGTAATAAACTGGATGTCTATGGCAAAGTTAAAGCCATGCATTATATGAGTGATAACGACAGTAAAGATGGCGACCAGAGTTATATCCGTTTTGGTTTTAAAGGCGAAACACAAATTAACGATCAACTGACTGGCTATGGCCGTTGGGAAGCGGAGTTTGCCGGAAATAAAGCGGAGAGTGATACTGCACAGCAAAAAACGCGTCTCGCTTTTGCCGGGTTGAAATATAAAGATTTGGGTTCTTTCGATTATGGTCGTAACCTGGGCGCGTTGTATGACGTGGAAGCCTGGACCGATATGTTCCCGGAATTTGGTGGCGACTCCTCGGCGCAGACCGACAACTTTATGACCAAACGCGCCAGCGGTCTGGCGACGTATCGGAACACCGACTTCTTCGGCGTTATCGATGGCCTGAACTTAACCCTGCAATATCAAGGGAAAAACGAAAACCGCGACGTTAAAAAGCAAAACGGCGATGGCTTCGGCACGTCATTGACATATGACTTTGGCGGCAGCGATTTCGCCATTAGTGGGGCCTATACCAACTCAGATCGCACCAACGAGCAGAACCTGCAAAGCCGTGGCACAGGCAAGCGTGCAGAAGCATGGGCTACAGGTCTGAAATACGATGCCAATAATATTTATCTGGCAACTTTTTATTCTGAAACACGCAAAATGACGCCAATAACTGGCGGCTTTGCCAATAAGACACAGAACTTTGAAGCGGTCGCTCAATACCAGTTTGACTTTGGTCTGCGTCCATCGCTGGGTTATGTCTTATCGAAAGGGAAAGATATTGAAGGTATCGGTGATGAAGATCTGGTCAATTATATCGATGTCGGGGCTACATATTATTTCAACAAAAATATGTCAGCGTTTGTTGATTATAAAATCAACCAACTGGATAGCGATAACAAATTGAATATTAATAATGATGATATTGTCGCGGTTGGCATGACCTATCAGTTTTAATGATTATTGCCGGATGTGATGCATCCGGCACATTTCACTCACGCCGTTAACTTCACCGGCTCGTCACGAAAATCATCCGCCGGTTCCAGCTTCAGATTCAGCGTCGTCAGCAGTTCACGCAGCTTCTCGTGAAACTCACGCAGGGTGTGCTCCAGTCGTTCAACCACTTCAGTGTCTTTTACCGGAACACTCTTCCAGTCGCCTGCTTTATCGAACAGACCAAACTGGTAACTGTAGGTAAAACGGGATTCCTGCGCTTCAAGCTCCATCCACCAGCCCCAGAACTCACGCACTTCCGGTGCCGGTTTCACGTTGACGCATACAGCCAGACAATCGAAAAAGAATCGATTATCTTCGCACTTACCTTCACGAATATACGGGCCTAGTGCGGTAAATTTTTTGATCAATCTGCTCTTCGGGTGTCCACTCGGTAACGTCATTGCTATCTCCTGTTGTGATGCAACTGTTTTACCAAATTGGCAAAATTTAGCAAATTTTTAACACAAACGTTTTTCGATCCATTCTGTGATTTCCTGAAGACCTTTGTCAAAATTCCGATACACCGGGTTAAATGGGATCTCTAATAATTTACCGTCAGCAGATGATGAGGTGATTAAGCGTGAGTCCTCTTCCGGGCTGAACGGATCGTTCTTCCAGTAGCCTGATAACATTGGCGTTGGGCAGCGACGTCCCAGCAATCCTTGCACTTTTAATGAATAGCGATTCAGCTCCACGCGCAACGCTTCGTCGG
Source organism: Escherichia sp. WS1152 (assembly GCF_046487665.1). Classification (NCBI taxonomy): domain Bacteria; kingdom Pseudomonadati; phylum Pseudomonadota; class Gammaproteobacteria; order Enterobacterales; family Enterobacteriaceae; genus Escherichia; species Escherichia sp. WS1152. The sequence goes on from NZ_JBJQJA010000013.1 coordinate 50,282, forward strand.
AAGCATCATGCATCCCCAAACGACTGGCCAGAACGTCAAGATACATTTCCGGCACCTGTTGCTGGCACTTAAAATCACTCAACAGGGTATGAACTACCGGACCAAGACAGGCAACCGCTTTCAGACGCGGCGATTCAAGGTATGCCAGACGCACGGCAACGTTAGCGCCGAAACGGAAACCAAAGGCCGCGACGCGAGTGTGATCCACCCACGGTACGTTAGGCAGTGCCTTTAAGACGTGCTGATGCAACAGGCTGGAGTCCTGGGTGAGCTTCCATTTTGAAGAAAAGCCCACCGACGGCATATCAATAGTCAGCATCGCAATGCCGCGCGGCGCAAAATAACGTTCATACAGGCTGTAATAGTCCGTCTGCATCGCATCCAGACCACCACACATTAATACCGTCGGGAACGGGCCATCGCCTTTCGGCATATGCAAAAAGCCGGTGATGGGCGCACCGCCAGGTACGGTAAACTCCATCTGCCGCATCGTGCCCGGTAGACGCTGAGCGGCCTCTTCATAGGCGCGGTTTGACAAAGCCTGCGCTTGCTCGGCCAGGTCATCTCCTTTCAGATGAGGATAGGCGGCAATGTTGTACAACGTAGCCGCATGCAGCCAGTGACGACCACTGAGTTGCGGATCTTCTTCCGCACAGGCTTTTTGTTGCCACACCATCGCCTGGGTGGCCCACTCATAAATCCAGTTGCCGCCACGGTAGCCAATCACCGTATCGTATAAATCATCGTCGGTACGTTCGGCATCGCTCATCACAATACGTGCCTGGACGTCGAGGATTTCGCGTGGGTCAATGCCGCGCCAGATCCACATCAGACGGTTAATCATGCGATACCAGTGAGGGATGGTTTTACCATCAAGGGCCGACTGCACAGGCGGTTGTGCGCCGTGATTAAAGCGGCGGACTAGCGTCGAGGTTTCAGGATGTTTAAAGCGGGGTTTGAACAGGGTTTCGCTCAGGTTTGCCTGTGTCATGGATGCAGCCTCCAGAATACTTACTGGAAACTATTGTAACCTGCCTGAAGTTAAAAAGAACAACGCCCGGCAGTGCCAGGCGTTGAAAAGATTAGCGACCGGAGATTGGCGGGACGAATACGACGCCCATATCCCACGGCTGTTCGATCCAGGTATCTTGCGGGATATCAACAACATAATCATCAACCAGCGGACGACCAGCCGGTTTTGCAAAGATGGTGACAAAGTGCGCTTTTGGATACATTTCACGAATCGCAACCGCAGTACCACCGGTATCCACCAGGTCATCAATAACGATGAAGCCTTCGCCATCGCCTTCTGCGCGTTTCAGCACTTTAAGCTCGCGCTGGTTGTCGTGATCGTAGCTGGAAATACAAACGGTATCGACATGACGAATACCCAGTTCACGCGCCAGTAACGCACCCGGTACCAGACCGCCACGGCTTACGGCAATAATGCCTTTCCATTGTTCAGAAGGCATCAGTCGGCTTGCGAGTTTACGTGCATGGATCTGCAACATGTCCCAGGTGACGATGTATTTTTCGCTCATGTGAAGTGTCCCAGCCTGTTTATCTACGGCTTAAAAAGTGTTCGAGGGGAAAATAGGTTGCGCGAGATTATAGAGATCTGGCGCACTAAAAACCAGTATTTCACATGAGTCCGCGTCTTTTTACGCACTGCCTCTCCCTGACGCGGGATAAAGTGGTATTCTCAAACATATCTCGCAAGCCTGTCTTGTGTTGACAACATTTTCTGCTAACCCTGTGACCTGCAATACTGTTTTGCGGGTGATCGACAAGGAGACTTAACGTGTCTGAACTGTCTCAATTATCTCCACAGCCGCTGTGGGATATTTTTGCCAAAATCTGTTCTATTCCTCACCCGTCCTATCATGAAGAGCAACTCGCTGAATACATTGTTGGTTGGGCAAAAGAGAAAGGTTTCCATGTCGAACGCGATCAGGTAGGTAATATCCTGATTCGTAAACCTGCTACCGCAGGTATGGAAAATCGTAAACCGGTCGTCTTACAGGCCCACCTCGATATGGTGCCGCAGAAAAATAACGACACCGTGCATGACTTCACGAAAGATCCTATCCAGCCTTATATTGATGGCGAATGGGTTAAAGCGCGCGGCACCACGCTGGGTGCGGATAACGGCATTGGTATGGCGTCTGCGCTGGCGGTTCTGGCTGACGAAAACGTGGTTCACGGTCCGCTGGAAGTGCTGCTGACCATGACCGAAGAAGCCGGTATGGACGGTGCGTTCGGCTTACAGAGCAACTGGTTGCAGGCTGATATTCTGATTAACACCGACTCCGAAGAAGAAGGTGAAATCTACATGGGTTGTGCGGGGGGTATCGACTTCACCTCCAACCTGCATTTAGATCGTGAAGCGGTTCCAGCTGGTTTTGAAACCTTCAAGTTAACCTTAAAAGGTCTGAAAGGCGGTCACTCCGGCGGTGAAATCCACGTTGGCCTGGGTAATGCCAACAAACTGCTGGTGCGCTTCCTGGCGGGTCATGCAGAAGAACTGGATCTGCGTCTTATTGATTTCAACGGCGGCACACTGCGTAACGCCATCCCGCGTGAAGCCTTTGCGACCATTGCTGTCGCAGCTGATAAAGTCGACGCCCTGAAATCTCTGGTGAATACCTATCAGGAGATCCTGAAAAACGAGCTGGCAGAGAAAGAGAAAAATCTGGCCTTGTTGCTGGACTCTGTAGCGAACGATAAAGCTGCCCTGATTGCGAAATCTCGCGATACCTTTATTCGTCTGCTGAACGCCACCCCGAACGGTGTTATCCGCAATTCCGACGTGGCAAAAGGTGTGGTCGAAACCTCCCTGAACGTCGGTGTGGTGACCATGACTGACAATAATGTAGAAATTCACTGCCTGATCCGTTCTCTGATCGACAGCGGTAAAGACTACGTGGTGAGCATGCTGGATTCGCTGGGTAAACTGGCTGGCGCGAAAACCGAAGCGAAAGGCGCATATCCTGGCTGGCAGCCGGACGCTAACTCTCCGGTGATGCATCTGGTACGTGAAACCTATCAGCGTCTGTTCAACAAGACGCCGAACATCCAGATTATCCACGCGGGCCTGGAATGTGGTCTGTTCAAAAAACCGTATCCGGAAATGGACATGGTTTCTATCGGGCCAACAATCACCGGTCCACACTCTCCGGATGAGCAAGTTCACATCGAAAGCGTAGGTCATTACTGGACACTGCTGACTGAACTGCTGAAAGAAATTCCAGCGAAGTAATTATTTGATTTGCTGCCGGATGGCGTTTAATCGCCTTCCGGCAGTTTCATCCTTCATTATCCTTCGATAAAAGCCATCCCTGTAAACGTTCGTCGCGGGTTGCCACGTTCAATCTGGTGATGGAACATTCGCCGCTGCGATTTCAGCACTGCGCTATTTTCCTGTTGCTGTTGCTCCAGCTTCCAGGCAATCAGCAATCGTGCCAGCCGCTTGTTGGCATGCTGGCTGCGCTCTGACTGAACCTTCACGCTAATCCAGGTAGCCAGATGCGTGGCGCGCACCGCCGAATCGGTTTTATTGACATGTTGACCGCCCGGCCCCGACGAACGCAGCGTCTCATAACGGACCGCGTCGGATTGTTCCTGCTCATCAGCAGTAAAACGCCCAATGCCCAGAAACCAGTTTTTACGCCCATGATGTGGGCGATACGGACTCCGACAAATCCACTGAATAGTGCCATACCAGCTTTCGCTTAATGCCCATGCGTTGTCGCCATTCAGAGAAACCAGCGCTGAACGCAGGGTGTCAGAGTAACGACCTGTTTCTGTTTCCAGCACTGTTACCGCGACGTCTTGTCGGGTAAAAACGACCAACAGAGAAGAACGCTGCGCCAATCGGGTAGCCGCGTCCGGGGTGTAAATCTGGCATCCCCACTACGCGCTGCATGTTGGGTAAATTTGCCGTGGTGTGTAATTGTTGGATCGCTAAACTCTCGATCCACAGGTCATCAGATGCGATGGTAAATACCGCATCGGATAAGGGACGAATATATTTGCCCATGTACCATTCCATTTATACTCGTCATACTTCAAGTTGCATGTACTGCGACTACGTTCGTTCACCCCAGTCACTTACTTTAGTAAGCTCCTGGCGATTCACTCGCTTGTCACCTTCCTGCAACTCGAATTATTTAGAGTATATAAATATTAAAAATCAGGAAATGGCAGACGAATCCAGGGCAAGAAAAAAAGAATTAATCCTGGAAAGGTCTGCAAAGAGTCATTGATAAAGGATTTGTCATGATTTACCTCCTTGCAGTTTGTGGAATAAGAAAACGCGCACATACCAGGCGGGCGTTATTTTCATTGCAAGCTGGATTTAATGTTGCGGTTTATATCGCATAGAAAAATTAGTAAACCACGCTCCCCGGCATTCAACGCGCTGCTGCTTAACTGTCTGAAAACCATAACGTTCAAAAAAGGGTTTGCGGTTATGCTTGCGTCCACCGTAAGTTCGGATTCAGACTTAATCAAAGGTTTTAACAAAGCGCTGGCAACCCCACGGCGGGTGTATTCAGGGTCAACAAATAACATATCGATATAATGTTCAATGCGGGAAATAAAACCAACCGGTTGTGCATTAATGACTGCAACCCGCACTTGTGATTTCGCGAGTTTCTCCTTCCAGCGAGATTCGTCAATCTGCGCCCAGGCGGCAATTTGTTGTGGTGAATAATGCTGACTTGCGGTCATCATAACCGCTCTAATGAAAATAGCGCATAGTTGCTGAAAATCGCCAGGCTGATAGTTTCTTATTTGTATGTTATTCATAATCCCAGCACCAGTTGTCTTTCCATTTGCGGGTCAAGCAACGTCACATGCAGCCCCACCAGACGCACACCTCGCCCGCCGCGGCGTTCATCCCAGGTTTTACGCGCGGTGGCGATTAAGTCAGCTTTATTCAGCCTCGGCCAGACGTGCTCCTGGGTGGTTTGCTGAAAATCGTCGAACTTTAATTTCACCCCCTGGCGAGCAATCAGTAAATCAGGTTTTACCTTTGCCAGACGGCGTTCAAGTTCCGGATACAGCCGCTCGATAATCGCCTCACATTCAGACCAGTGATGAATATCTTCCGCCATCGTGCGTTCCACGCCGACGGATTTTCGCAACCGTTCGCTGTTAACATCGCGTTCGTCAATCCCCTGACTACGCTCCCACAAAATGCGGCCAAATTTGCCAAAGCGTTTAAGCAGTATCACCAGATCACACTTTTGTACATCACCGCAGGTCCGCAGCCCCATCGCTTCCAGTTTTGCCGCCGAGACTTTGCCGACGCCGGGGATTTTTGCCAGTGATAAGGTTTGTAAAAATGCCGGAACTTCTGCCGGCGTAATCACAAACTGGCCGTTGGGTTTATTCATGTCGGAGGCGATTTTGGCGAGAAACTTTACTGGTGCCACGCCCGCAGATGCCGTCAGTTGCAGCTCGTTGAAAATCGTCTGGCGGATTTCCTGGGCGATGAGGGTCGCAGAACCGTGGCAATGGACGCTGTCGGTGACATCGAGATAGGCTTCATCCAGTGACAACGGTTCAATGCGCGAGGTGTAGCGCGAGAAGATTTCACGGATATGATTTGAGGCTTCTTTGTAGGCGTCAAAGCGCCCCGGAAGCAAGGTGAGATGTGGGCATAATTTGAGCGCCATCCCTGTCGGCATAGCGCTACGTACGCCAAATTTACGCGCGGGATAATTGGCGGTGCTGATCACCCCTCGACGTTCGCGGCTGCCGCCAATAGCAATAGGGATATCGCGCAGGGCGGGATTGTCGCGCATCTCCACCGCTGCGAAAAAGCAGTCCATATCCACATGAATGATTTTACGCATTGCTCACCTCTCAACACTGGTAAAGTATACAGTGATTTCAGGGTTTGAGAAATGCGTAAAGATTCAGCATTTAACGCGTTCGCTGCGAAAGCACCTGCTGCTTATCCAGCTTTTGCACCAGTGGCTGCACCACTTTATCCCCATGCTGACCAAAGTATTGATACAGCGTATCGGACGCACTTTTGGTCAGCACCATAATCTCAATACGCCGATTGCCCGCGCTTTGCGGATTTTTGGCATCCAGCAGCATCTGGTCCGCCATTGCGCTTACCTGCATCACTTTATCTTCCGGCATTCCGGCCTCTTCCAGCACCCGACGAGCTGAAAGCGCGCGATCGCCCGAAAGGTTCCAGTTGTTGTAGATATTGTTTTTGTAGGCCATCGCATCGGTATGCCCGGTAATAATAATTTTGTTATCGAGCGAGTCGAACACTGGCGCTAGCTCCACCAGCAGCGTTTTAAAGAACGGCATAATCTTCGCGCTGCCGCGTTCGAACATATTGCGATTCTGGTCGTCTTTAATCAGCACGCGTAATCCCTGGGGAACAATCTCCATCTCCAGATTCGCTTCCATATGCGCATCACGGGCAATGGTGTTGATACTGGTTGCCAACTCGCCAAGCTCGGTGGCGGATTTCTTCTTCAGCAGCGCCGTTTTCTCATTCACATCACGCGCTTTTTTCTCCGTCTCTTCCGGCACCGCCACGGTGGCAGGTTTTGGCGGATGAGACGGGCTGATTTTATTTAACGGCGACAGCCCACCACCGTTAAAAATCGACTGCCCGTGCAGCGCGGCGATAATGCTTTCACGCTCGGATTTACTGACGCTGTTGACAATCAACTTTATCGTCGTCACCAAAGGGGCCGAGCGTATTTCCGAGGTTTCTGCCCGCTTTACCCTGGACGCGATGCCCGGCAAACAGATGGCGATTGACGCCGACCTTAACGCCGGGTTGATCAACCAGGCGCAGGCGCAAACCCGGCGTAAAGATGTCGCCAGCGAGGCCGATTTCTACGGCGCGATGGACGGGGCATCAAAGTTTGTGCGCGGGGACGCCATCGCCGGGATGATGATTCTGGCGATCAACCTGATCGGCGGTGTCTGTATCGGGATCTTCAAATACAACCTGAGCGCCGATGCTGCCTTCCAGCAATATGTGCTGATGACCATCGGCGACGGGCTGGTGGCGCAGATCCCTTCCCTGCTGCTCTCCACCGCGGCGGCGATTATCGTCACCCGCGTCAGCGACAACGGCGATATCGCCCATGACGTGCGCCACCAGCTGCTGGCAAGCCCGTCGGTGCTCTACACCGCCACCGGGATTATGTTTGTGCTGGCGGTGGTGCCGGGAATGCCGCATCTGCCGTTTTTGCTGTTCAGCGCCCTGCTTGGCTTTACCGGCTGGCGGATGAGCAAACGCCCGCAGGCAGCGGAGGCGGAGGAGAAAAGTCTCGAAACGCTGACCCGCACCATCACCGAAACCAGCGAGCAACAGGTCAGTTGGGAAACGATACCGCTGATCGAGCCTATCAGTTTAAGCCTCGGCTACAAACTGGTGGCGCTGGTGGACAAAGCCCAGGGCAACCCACTCACCCAGCGGATCCGCGGCGTGCGACAGGTGATATCCGACGGCAACGGCGTGCTGCTGCCGGAGATCCGCATTCGGGAAAATTTCCGCCTCAAGCCCAGCCAGTACGCCATTTTCATCAACGGTATTAAGGCTGATGAAGCGGATATTCCGGCGGATAAACTGATGGCCCTGCCCTCCAGCGAAACCTACGGCGAGATTGACGGCGTGCTGGGGAACGACCCGGCGTACGGGATGCCGGTGACCTGGATCCAGCCCGCGCAGAAAGCGAAGGCGCTGAATATGGGGTATCAGGTGATCGACAGCGCCAGCGTGATTGCCACCCATGTGAATAAGATTGTGCGCAGCTATATTCCTGATTTGTTTAACTATGATGATATTACGCAGTTGCATAATCGTTTGTCGTCGATGGCACCGCGCCTGGCAGAAGACTTAAGCGCGGCGCTGAATTACAGCCAGTTGCTGAAAGTGTACCGCACACTACTGACCGAAGGCGTTTCCCTGCGCGATATCGTCACCATCGCCACCGTGCTGGTCGCCAGTAGCGCGGTGACTAAAGATCATATTCTGCTGGCGGCCGATGTACGCCTGGCGCTGCGGCGCAGCATTACCCATCCGTTCGTTCGCAAGCAGGAGCTGACGGTGTATACGCTGAATAATGAGCTGGAAAATCTGCTCACCAATGTGGTGAATCAGGCGCAACAGGGCGGCAAAGTGATGCTCGACAGCGTGCCGGTTGACCCGAATATGCTCAACCAGTTCCAGAGCACGATGCCGCAGGTAAAAGAGCAGATGAAAGCGGCGGGGAAAGACCCGGTGCTGCTGGTGCCGCCGCAGCTTCGCCCTTTGCTGGCGCGCTATGCGAGATTGTTTGCGCCGGGGCTGCATGTGCTGTCGTATAACGAAGTGCCGGATGAGCTGGAGTTGAAGATTATGGGGGCGTTGATGTAGGTATCCGGCATCGGTGCACAACCGCCGGATGCGGCGTGAACGCCTTATCCGGCCTACCGATCCGGCACAGGTTTGTAGGCATGATAAGACGCGCCAGCGTCGCATCAGGCATCCGCGCACAATTGCCGGATGCGGCACAAGTTTGTAGGCATGATAAGACGCGCTAGCGTCGCATCAGGCATCCGCGCACAATTATGAAATGATACGCTCCCCGGCACTAAAATCCGTTATGTTACCCGCCCAATCAATGGGATATAACCCTCGCGCCACATCGCGATGGAACGTTGAGAATGGCCAATCACACACCTGCTTTACCCAGCCATGTTTCACTGGATTTATATAAATATAATCAACATGATGCCGATAATCTTTTGTATTACGGATGGCATGCTCCCAAAAACGTGGTTGCCAGATATTTTTCAATCCACAAGCATGGGTGAATTGCTTTTTAATCTCTCTCCAGCGCGAGGAAAAATCATCATCGCCTTCAGGTAATGTCCATATGCAATGCATATGCTCTGGCAAAACGACCCAAGCGTTGATTTCAAAAGGTCTGTCTCGCTTAACGTTAATAATAGCGTTACGGAGCATCTGGAACTGAGCGGTCAGAAGGTGGCTTCGACGATTTCGTAGGTTAACCGTGAAAAACCAGGTTCCCCCCTTGATGTAATACCGACGATATTCAGACATAGCGACTCCTTTTTCTCAACGGTAAGAAGAAAAGGAAAGGTTGGCAATGAGGTTGTTTTATATCGGGAAAGCGGCTCGCAAATATTCGCGGGCTCGTAGGCATGATAAGACGCGCCAGCGTCGCATCAGGCACCTGCGTACAACTGCCGGATGCGGCGTAAACGCCTTATCCGTCCTACAAAATCGTCTCTTCCGTCAAAATCCGGCGCGCGCCTAAAAAATGATCCTGCCAGAAAGGTTCAGCTAACCGACTTACCCGAATGGTTTCCCCGGTGCGCGGTGACTCAATAAACTGACCGTCGCCCAGATATACCCCCATATGGTCGGCAATCTCGCGGCTGTGGATATGGAAAAACAGCAAATCTCCCCGGCGCAGGTCGTTATTCGCCACAATCGTTGCCCGATGGTAGTGATACATCTCATTAGCCGTACGCGGGAGCTTCGCCTCGAGGATCTTGTTGTAGGCATAAAAAACCAACCCGCTACAGTCAAAGCCTTTATCAGGCCGCGTGCCGCCCCAGACGTAAGGCTTGCCAAGCTGCTGCTCCAGGCGGTGAATCGCCACTTCGGTAATGTTATGCAGATGGTCGCTGCTTAAAAAGTGGTTGTTTTCCGCCAGCGCCTGCCAGCGTCTGTCACTCGCCTTGAGCGGCGCAGGAAACCATTCTGGATGCTGTTTTATCTGTTCGCGGTTGTGCTGGCGCAGCGCCCTTCTGCTTTCGGCATTGCCTTCCACAATATAGCTGGCCTGCTTTTTCAGATGGGTTTGGTACTGTTTTAATAAACGCGCACGGTTTTGCATCCGCTGGCGGGCGGCGTAGCTGAAAGAGATATGTGATGTGGTGGCGCTGGCAAATGAAGAAAACGGCAAACAAATCAACAGTAATCCCGACAATACAAAGGATGGAATCGACGGCAAGGACATACTCAATAATGGCTGGTCATGCTTTAATGTTGCAGTGTATCCCGGATCGTTTCTGAACAAACTTAATAAACCATTATTATAAAATTAACATATATATTTCAGTGAATTATGTAAATACATCAGTTTATTGAATTGCTCATAAATTGCCGCTGTTGCTCAATTGAGCTACAATTCAAGCTGAATATATATACAGCACAGGAGATACCCCAATGGCTGCAAATGCATTTGTTCGCGCCCGAATCGATGAAGATCTGAAGAATCAGGCGGCGGACGTACTGGCCGGGATGGGGCTGACCATCTCTGACCTGGTTCGCATAACCCTCACAAAGGTCGCGCGTGAAAAGGCATTGCCGTTTGATTTACGCGAGCCTAATCAATTAACCATTCAATCAATCAAAAACAGCGAAGCTGGCGTTGGTGTTCATAAGGCCAAAGACGCCGATGATTTATTTGATAAATTAGGAATTTAAATATGATTCAAAGGGATATTGAATACTCGGGACAATTTTCAAAGGATGTAAAACTTGCACAAAAGCGTCATAAGGATATGAATAAATTGAAATATCTTATGACGCTTCTTATCAATAATACTTTACCGCTTCCAGCTGTTTATAAAGACCACCCGCTGCAAGGTTCATGGAAAGGTTATCGCGATGCTCATGTCGAACCGGACTGGCTCCTGATTTACAAACTTACCGATAAACTTTTACGATTTGAGAGAACTGGAACTCACGCGGCGCTCTTTGGGTAAAGCCCGCTGCCGATGAAATTTGTAAACCCTGCGCCGACAGGCTTGCGTAAAACTCTTTTGGTGATAATGTGAGCCTTCCAAATCCAGACTATTCCGATTTGGGATCCATTTTGCCGTCCTGGCGTGTGTAACCGTTTTATCAAGGAATAAGCAGTATGCGTAAAATCGCATTAATTCTTGCGATGTTGTTGATCCCGTGCGTTTCGTTTGCCGGTTTGCTGGGCAGCAGTAGCTCGACCACGCCAGTGAGCAAAGAGTATAAGCAGCAGTTGATGGGATCCCCTGTCTACATCCAGATCTTCAAGGAAGAACGTACGCTCGATCTCTACGTCAAAATGGGTGAGCAATATCAACTGCTCGACAGCTATAAAATCTGTAAATATTCCGGCGGCTTAGGGCCAAAACAGCGTCAGGGCGATTTCAAAAGCCCGGAAGGGTTTTATAGCGTCCAGCGTAATCAGTTAAAACCAGACAGCCGTTACTACAAAGCGATTAATATTGGTTTCCCCAATGCCTATGACCGTGCGCATGGTTATGAAGGGAAATACCTGATGATCCACGGCGATTGTGTTTCCATCGGCTGCTACGCAATGACCAATCAGGGTATTGATGAGATCTTCCAGTTCGTTACTGGTGCGCTGGTGTTTGGTCAGCCGAGCGTGCAAGTGAGTATTTACCCGTTCCGCATGACCGACGCTAATATGAAGCGCCACAAATATTCCAACTTTAAGGACTTCTGGGAGCAACTGAAGCCAGGCTACGACTACTTTGAGCAAACCCGTAAGCCACCGACCGTTTCTGTGGTCAATGGCCGTTACGTGGTCAGCAAGCCGTTAAGCCACGAAGTTGTGCAACCACAACTGGCATCAAACTACACGCTCCCCGAGGCAAAATAAGCGCCATTCGCCTGGCATAATCTTTTGCCAGGTTTCATTGCCCGTCAGCGGCTGTGTCGCAATCACCGTGACCACATCATTCGGTGTGGTCTGCGAGCTGAAGTCGATTTCTACATCCTGATCCAGCAACGTTGCCACGCCAAACGGCGCGCGGCGGGTGATCCAGTGTAAATTAGTCGAGCAATACGCCATTACATAGCGACCGTCCGAAAGCAGCATGTTGAAAACGCCCTTCGCCCGCAGTTCATCCGCCAGTGAGGCGATATATTTAAACACTGCCGCCATGTTGCCCGGCGTGCGCGGGTAACGCTGCGTTAATTTATGCAGGAGCCAGCAAAAGGCTTTTTCGCTGTCGGTTTCACCGACCGGGCGGAAGTTGCCGGTTTCCAGTGATTTGTAGCCCGTCAGTTGCCCGTTATGGGCATAAGTCCAGTTACGCCCCCATAACTCGCGGGTAAACGGGTGAGTATTTTCCAGCGCCACCTCGCCCCGATTAGCCTGGCGAATATGAGCCACCACCGAACAGGATTTTATCGGGTAGTCCTGGACCAGTTTGGCGATAGGTGAGTTAAAGCTGGGTTGCGGATCTTTAAATGTGCGACAGCCTTTACCTTCGTAAAAGGTAATGCCCCAGCCATCTTTATGTGGCCCGGTTCCACCACCACGCTGCACCAGACCGGTGAAACTAAAGCAGATATCGGTAGGGACGTTGGCGCTCATCCCGAGCAATTCGCACATGGGTAACCTCCACAACAGCGGGAGCGCATGGCCCCCGGCGAAGATTGATTTAAGAATTTTCAGGTCGGATGCGGCGTGAACGCATTATTCGGCCTACGGTTCGCGTACAGATTTGTAGGCATGATAAGACGCGTCAGCGTCGCATCAGGCATCGGTGCACAATTGCCGGATGCGGCGTAAACGTCTTATCCGGCCTACGCCAGACTTACTTAACCATCTCTTTTTCAATCAACTGGATCAGGATATGGATCACTTTAATGTGAATCTCCTGAATGCGGTCGGCATAACCAAAGTGCGGTACGCGAATTTCGATATCCGCCGTGCCAGCCATTTTGCCGCCGTCTTTACCGGTCAGGGTGATCACTTTCATTCCCTTCTCACGCGCCGCTGCGATCGCTTTGATCACGTTTGCAGAGTTACCGGAGGTGGAGATCCCCAGCAGTACATCGCCTTCGCGACCTACCGCTTCAACGTAACGGGAGAAAATATCATTGAAACCGAAATCGTTACCGACGCAGGAAATATGACTAACGTCAGAAATAGCAATCGCCGGGTAGCCCGGACGGTTTTCACGGTAGCGACCGGTCAACTCTTCGGCAAAGTGCATAGCGTCGCAATGGGAACCGCCGTTGCCGCAGGAAAGCACTTTGCCACCGGCTTTAAAGCTGTCTGCTAACAGGACCGCCGCGCGCTGAATGGCGTGAATATTGGCGTCATCTTTTAAAAAGTTAGCCAGCGTTTCCGCCGCTTCGTTCAGTTCGTTACGAATAAGATCCTGGTACATGAGGATATCCTTCAGCATAAATGTAATAGACAAAATGCAGTGTACCGGATACCGCCAAAAGCGAGAAGTACGGGCAGGTGCTATGACCAGGACTTTTTGACCTGAAGTGCGGATAAAAACAGCAACAATGTGAGCTTTGTTGTAATTATATTGTAAACACATTGCTAAATGTTTTTACATCCACTACAACCATATCATCACAAGTGGTCAGACCTCCTACAAGTAAGGGGCTTTTCGTTATGATGATTTTGAGTATTCTCGCTACGGTTGTCCTGCTCGGCGCGTTGTTCTATCACCGCGTGAGCTTATTTATCAGCAGTCTGATTTTGCTCGCCTGGACAGCCGCCCTCGGCGTTGCTGGTCTGTGGTCGGCGTGGGTACTGGTGCCTCTGGCCATTATCCTCGTGCCATTTAACTTTGCGCCTATGCGTAAGTCGATGATTTCCGCGCCGGTATTTCGCGGTTTCCGTAAGGTGATGCCGCCGATGTCGCGCACTGAGAAAGAAGCGATTGATGCGGGCACCACCTGGTGGGAGGGCGACTTGTTCCAGGGCAAGCCGGACTGGAAAAAGCTGCATAACTATCCGCAGCCGCGCCTGACGGCTGAAGAGCAAGCGTTTCTCGACGGCCCGGTAGAAGAAGCCTGCCGGATGGCGAATGATTTCCAGATCACCCATGAGCTGGCTGATTTGCCGCCGGAGTTGTGGGCGTACCTTAAAGAGCATCGCTTCTTCGCGATGATCATCAAAAAAGAGTACGGCGGGCTGGAGTTCTCGGCTTATGCCCAGTCTCGTGTGCTGCAAAAACTCTCCGGCGTGAGCGGGATCCTGGCGATTACCGTCGGCGTGCCGAACTCATTAGGCCCGGGCGAGCTGCTGCAACATTACGGCACTGACGAGCAGAAAGATCACTATCTGCCGCGTCTGGCGCGTGGTCAGGAAATCCCTTGCTTTGCACTAACCAGCCCGGAAGCGGGTTCCGATGCGGGCGCGATTCCGGATACCGGGATTGTCTGCATGGGTGAATGGCAGGGCCAGCAGGTGCTGGGCATGCGACTGACCTGGAACAAACGCTACATTACGCTGGCACCGATTGCGACCGTGCTGGGTCTGGCATTTAAACTCTCCGACCCGGAAAAATTGCTGGGTGGCGCAGAAGATTTAGGTATTACCTGTGCGCTGATCCCGACCACCACGCCGGGCGTGGAAATTGGTCGTCGCCACTTCCCGCTGAACGTACCGTTCCAGAACGGACCGACGCGCGGTAAAGATGTCTTCGTGCCGATCGATTACATCATCGGCGGGCCGAAAATGGCCGGGCAAGGCTGGCGGATGCTGGTGGAGTGCCTCTCGGTAGGCCGCGGCATCACACTGCCTTCCAACTCAACCGGCGGCGTGAAATCGGTAGCGCTGGCAACCGGCGCGTATGCTCACATTCGCCGTCAGTTCAAAATCTCTATCGGTAAGATGGAAGGGATTGAAGAGCCGCTGGCGCGTATTGCCGGGAACGCTTATGTAATGGATGCTGCGGCATCGCTGATTACCTACGGCATTATGCTCGGCGAAAAACCTGCCGTGCTGTCGGCTATCGTTAAGTATCACTGTACCCACCGCGGGCAGCAGTCGATTATTGATGCGATGGATATTACCGGCGGTAAAGGCATTATGCTCGGGCAAAGCAACTTCCTGGCGCGTGCTTACCAGGGCGCACCGATTGCCATCACCGTTGAAGGGGCTAACATTCTGACCCGCAGCATGATGATCTTCGGACAAGGAGCGATTCGTTGCCATCCGTACGTGCTGGAAGAGATGGAAGCGGCGAAGAACAATGACGTCAACGCGTTCGATAAACTGTTGTTCAAACATATCGGTCACGTCGGTAGCAACAAAGTTCGCAGCTTCTGGCTGGGCCTGACGCGCGGTTTAACCAGCAGCACGCCAACCGGCGATGCCACTAAACGCTACTATCAGCATCTTAACCGCCTGAGCGCCAACCTCGCCCTGCTTTCTGATGTCTCGATGGCAGTGCTGGGCGGCAGCCTGAAACGTCGTGAGCGTATCTCGGCACGTCTGGGGGATATTTTAAGCCAGCTTTACCTCGCCTCTGCCGTTCTGAAGCGTTATGACGACGAAGGCCGTAATGAAGCCGATCTGCCGCTGGTGCACTGGGGCGTACAGGATGCGCTGTATCAGGCAGAACAGGCGATGGACGATTTACTGCAAAACTTCCCGAACCGCGTGGTTGCCGGGCTGCTGAATGTGGTGATCTTCCCGACCGGACGTCATTATCTGGCACCGTCTGACAAGCTGGATCATAAAGTGGCGAAGATTTTACAAGTGCCGAACGCCACTCGTTCACGTATTGGTCGCGGTCAGTACCTGACGCCAAGCGAGCATAACCCGGTTGGTTTACTGGAAGAGGCGTTGGTGGATGTGATTGCCGCCGACCCGATTCATCAGCGGATCTGTAAAGAGCTGGGTAAAAATCTGCCATTTACCCGTCTGGATGAACTGGCGCACAACGCGCTGGCGAAGGGGCTGATTGATAAAGATGAAGCCGCTATTCTGGTGAAAGCGGAAGAAAGCCGTCTGCGCAGTATTAACGTTGATGATTTTGATCCGGAAGAGCTGGCGACGAAGCCGGTAAAGTTGCCGGAGAAAGTGCGGAAAGTTGAAGCCGCGTAATTGAATAACGGAGCCGAAAGGCTCCGTTTCTTTATCCGCTAATTATTTAAAATTAAAGCCATCCGGATGGTTTTCCAGGCTGCCGGTCAACGCCGCGAACAGCACCGTTTTACCATCAATCGAAAGCGCATCGTTCACATTCAACCAGGTGAGTTTCTCTTGCGACGTTTTCTCATCAATAGTCGAGAACAGCCCCGTCATCTGATTAGATTTCTCGGACCACATCACAGCGATACGTTGCGAGCCACAGTCATGCGGTTTGCACGCGCTCATCACCTGATACGTCTCATCTCCCAACGTTACGGTTTGTGCGGGAGTATAAGTACCGCCTTTCATCACCCATGCAGGTAGCTTATGCCCTTGCACCATCTGATTAAACGCAGCTTTGGTGGTTTCGCCCTTTGCCAGGCTGCTAATGGTTAAATCATCCTGCGCCATTGCACTGGTGGCGATGACCAGAGCGGCGACTGTCGTTATTGCCTTAAACATCATTCCTCCCGAGCTTATCCTGCCCATGTTATTAACCTCCTAAAGCCTGGCGATAACACGATAATTTGCAAATCAGATATTTCCAATATCAGCGTTGGTTATCAATTTATTCTGCGCTAAGGCAACTGCCTGATAAGGTGTTAAAGTTATAAAACCCTTCGCATAAAGGAGTTGTACACCGTGCCTGGTTTGAAGATTACGCTTTTGCAGCAACCACTGGTGTGGATGGATGGTCCTGCCAACCTGCGCCATTTTGATCGTCAACTGGAAGGTATTACCGGGCGCGATGTGATCGTTCTACCGGAGATGTTTACCAGCGGCTTTGCCATGGAAGCGGCAGCTTCGTCGCTAGCGCAAGATGACGTAGTGAACTGGATGACAGCTAAAGCGCAGCAGTGCAATGCGCTGATTGCAGGCAGTGTTGCATTACAAACGGAGTCTGGTTCGGTTAACCGCTTTTTGCTGGTTGAGCCGGGCGGCACGGTACATTTTTATGATAAGCGTCATCTGTTCCGCATGGCAGATGAGCATCTGCATTATAAAGCGGGCAATGCGCGAGTGATTGTGGAATGGCGCGGCTGGCGTATTTTGCCGCTGGTGTGCTACGACTTACGTTTTCCTGTGTGGTCGCGCAATCTCAACGATTATGACCTCGCCCTGTACGTCGCCAACTGGCCTGCTCCGCGCTCTCTGCACTGGCAGGCATTGCTGACGGCCCGCGCGATTGAGAATCAGGCGTATGTGGCGGGATGCAATCGCGTCGGCAGCGATGGCAACGGCTGCCATTATCGCGGTGACAGCCGGGTGATTAATCCACAAGGCGAGATTATCGCTACTGCCGACGCGCATCAGGCAACGCGCATTGATGCCGAGCTGTCGATGGCGGTGTTAAGGGAATATCGCGATAAGTTTCCGGCATGGCGAGATGCGGATGAGTTTAGGTTGCGGTGAGTGGGGGCTGTGTTTAGGGCCGGGGAGAGTCGGGGTAAGACTACGAAAGCCCGCTCTCCTGCGACCACTTTTATCATAGGAGTGTGGAAGCGCTTTTCCATCAATCGCGATGACGTCTTTGTCATTTGATGAATGGCAGTCACGCATCCAGTTAATAAAGCACTCGTGAAATTTTGCAGGACTGATACAGGATACAACTCTGGCAATGGTATCGTGAACAGGCATACCATTTTCAAAATCACCATATTGCTTCAAAAAATCGAGATGTGTTTCCCCAAAACCCTCTATATCTTCCCAACCTTCTGCACCAGAAATAACGGCACAAATAGTCAACAGTAGAATATCCGATAATTTATGTTCCACGTTCCAGGCTTGTCTGTAATCAGGGATAATAGAAATATGTTCCATCAATTTTTTAAGTTCCATTTTGTTCTCCTTAATTATGCAAGGAGTATTTGATCATGTATAAGCAATAAAAACAGCTTCAGGTAATGAGGAATATCTCAATTTTTAAACATAAAATGCGAACTATTTAGTACAAAAAGTGAACTTCTGATGATCTTTCCCTGGATTTACATTAGGTTGGTTATTTTCCATACCCACAACTATATTTTCTCTCTGAATTTAATACGTGCAAGACAATCGCAGCACTCTAACTGACTTCGATGTGATTTGATGTTCAGAAAAATCCCTCATTAGATTATTATCATGAAATACAGCCAATTATCTTTAGTTTTTATATTTCTCAATATATTCTTTTGAAAGGATTCGCGCCTTTTCAAACTCTTCAGGAGTTAATCTATTTTCCATCTTCAATTTATATTGAACACTTTTATCAAGTCCATGAGCGTATGCGGCACTGAACCAGGCATATGCCTTTTTATTATCGAGTGGTAACTCTTTCGTGCCTACGGAATAGATTAATGCAAGATTATGTTGTGCAACAGGATCACCATGTGTGGCTGACTTTCTTAACAGTTCTATTGCTTTATATTTATTTACAGTAATCCCACCCAGTCCTTCATAGTAAAAGATACTTAGTGCTGATTGTGCTTTTATGAAACCTTGACTTGCCGATTTATCATACCAAAAGGCGGCTTTATTATAATCCTTTTTAATAATAACGCCTTCATAATAGAGTCGCCCTAAATGATACTGAGCAACCTTATCCCCTTGCTCCGCAGCGATACGATACCACTTATCTGCCAGATCTTTTTTATTAGTCTCATCATATAGTAAAGCAAGGTTAGTTTGAGCCGTAACTAATCCAGAATTTGCAGCTTTATTTAACCACGCTATGGCCTTACCATAATCTCTTATCACGCCACTCCCTTTACTATATAATACTCCTAAGTTTCCCTGCGCTTCTGGAAAACCTTTTTCAGCTGCCATTTGATAACATTCAAATGCTTTTTCATAATTTTGAGACACCCCATAACCATGAGCATACATAACACCGAGGTTATACTGAGCCTCTGTCAGCCCCTGTTTTGCTGCAAGCGAGTACCAATATACTGCATCTTTATAACTCTGGATTCCTTCAGAACCACTTCGATATAACTCCGCGAGTTTAAATTGCGCAGTAGCATCTCCCTTATCAGCATCTTTTCTTATATATGTCATTTTATTGGAGGCTGCTGTGTCTTCTGTCACCCCAATTGCAACAGGAATACTCAACACTTCAAAAAAAAACATCACAACAACACACATTAATATTTTTCGGTTATTTTTTATCGGCATCTTTTTTATCATCACCTTTAAATTTATCTACCGCTTCACTAGAAGTCATGTCAGTAATATAATCTCCAAATGCATTTTCAGGCACAAAGGGTAATTTACCCAAAGTTGCACCTAATAATTACTCCGCTCCTGTATCAGCAGCAGCATAAACACCAGATTTAAAATCCCCTCCCTTACTTAAAAATGACAATCCCATTTTCAAAGCTATTTTCTCAACAAACGTTTTTCCCGCTCCCCAAGAACCACCTAAAGCACATAGCGCCAACTCGGATTTATCCGGCATCTTATGATCAGACATATAGTCAGTCGTAGCAACCGCACCACATGAACTAAGACTTCCAATTGCTATCTCCCCCCATGTAAGAGTCCCCCCTTCTAATGCAGCCGCACTTGCTACTGGCCCGGTAAATACTACTCCGGCAATAACAGGAGGCAGTAAAGCCCATCCTTTTACATAATCGTCTAATGGATTATACACTCCACGCATACTTGAAAAATCATCCAACGCTTTAAATTTTTCTTCATCTGACAGGTTCGGGGCGAATCCAACATTAGCCCCCTGCATAGTGTTATAATAATTAGTTCCAAATATCATTTGCGGCGTTACATTAGCTAACCCCAACGGATCTATATGTTCAATAGGATTGAGTGGGTACTGGTAAGGATTTAATCCTCCTTCCAGCCCAATCGGGTCCTGGGTGATATACCGTCCCTGCAACGGGTCATAGTACCGGTGACGGTTGTAATACAGCCCCGACTCCTCATCATACTGCTGTCCCGGCAGACGGTACGGCTGTTGCAGGTGCTGCGCGCTGGTTTCGCCCAGCAGGTTTCCCCACTCGTCATACTCCCCCTGCCACGCCGTTTCCCCTTCCGGGCTGATGAGCGCCTGCGGCAGTCCCCGGTGGTCACAGTGGTAAAGATGAAGTTTCCTCTCCGGGATGTATTCCGCCTCCAGTTGCGCCGCCATCTGTTCCGCCGTCAGCCCGCACTGCGCAAGCCATGCCTCACTCTCCGCACTCACCGCACCCGCGCGCAGTTCCCGCTCCAGCCTTCCCAGCATCACCGCCAGCTCCGCCGGTAGCGTCACCCCCGTGTCCTCCTGCAACACCTCCGCCAGGCTCCGGTGCCGCGCCTTCGCCTGTTCGCCATTCTCTGTTTCGATTCTGATGAGTGGTGTGAAGCTCCCCGGCTGGTATACCGTCTGGATACGCGTGGTGCCGGTCTGTACCGTCGTCAGCCTGTCACCGTCCCACCCGTACCAGGTTACCTCCGGTTTACGCGACAGCGACATCCACCCCGTCAGGTCACGCTCCCGCCGCCACACCCGTTTTCCCGTCCGGCGGCCCAGCGGGTCATAGAGGTAGCGGCTCTCCACCTGCGGCTCACCGTGCTGTATCCGCGTGTAGAACACCAGACGGTGCTGGCTGTCGTAGTGGTAGTGGTGGGTCCGCTCGTCGTGCATCCGTATCACCCCTTCCGGGATGCGGTCCGTCTTCTCCGCCAGCCTGCCGTATTCATCGTGGCGGTAGACATAGTGCGCATCTTCCGCGATGCGGTTATCCGGCCACGCCGTGAAGGTACTGTCCGGGTGCAGTTCCGGGTCCGGCAGCCGGTTTCCTGCCGGGTCCGTCGCATACGGGATATCGATATCCAGGTTCGCTGCCGTGGTGTGGACGCCCGTCAGCCTTCCCGTGTCACTGTAACGGTACTCCCGGCTCTCCTGCGGGCCGCTGATGCGGATTAGCTGTCCGTTGTCGTTCCAGTCGTAGTCACGGTCAAGCTGCGGGAGGTTCAGGTGCTGGCTCTGGAGCTGGCCTGTGAGGGTGTATGTGCTGGTCAGTTCATATGCTGCATTACTGCCTGCCATGCTGCCGAAGCTGCGCACCGTCTCACGGTGCAGCCGGTCCCGCGTGTACTCGACCAGCGGTGTTCCGCCCAGCTTCATCCCCGCAAGATAACCGCTGCCATACGTCAGCCACTCCACCGGCGGCAGACCGTCCGGCTCCTGACGGGTCGCCAGCCCCTGTTCGCTGTACGCATGCCCCGTCTCATGCTCCCACAGCATCTCCCCCGTCTCCGGGTTCTCCACCGTCTGCCGTTCATCCGTCAGGCGGCCTTTATCGTCATAGCCGTAGTGGACCGACACGCGGTGGCCTTCACTGGTATGGCTGAGGGTGGTTAACCACCCGTGCTCATCATACTGCCACTGCTCTGCCGGGTCGCCGTTCACCGTCCGGTGCGTGATGCGGTCCGACGCATCGTAGTGCCAGAGGGTGATAAGCCCCTCGTCTTCACTCTGCGTGAGTTTTCCGGTCAGGTCATAGTGGTAACGTTGCGTCCGGCCGTCAAAACCGCGCTGTTCAGTCAGCCTGTCCACCGGGTCATACCGGAACGTGGACTGGCTGCCGTTCTCGTTGGTCAGCACGGTGATGCGCCCGGCAGAGTTATACTCCATGCTGCGCGTCAGCCCGCCTTCCGTCACACTCACCGGACGCCCGCGTTTATCATATTCGATGGTGCTGCGTTTACCGTCCGGTGATATCGTTGCTGTCAGGTCGCCTGCGGCGCTGTACTCATAACGGATTTCACGCCCCTGCGCATCCTTCTGACTGACCAGTTGCCCACGCGGGTTATAACTGCTGTAAGTGCTGATGCCTTCCTCCCGGTGAACGGCGATTTGTTGACCGTACCGGTCATACTCATACCGCGTCGTGTACCCCGAGCAGTCCGTAAAGGCCAGCAGTTGACCGTAACGGCTCCATGCCATCTGTTTTGTACTGCCCGTCGCATCCTCTATCCCTGTCGGCAGCTCACTCGCCGGGTCATCATAGCTGTAACTCGTCGTCTCACCGCTGCGTGAGGTCTCCGCCGCCAGCCTTCCCTTCTCATCATACTCCCGGCTGCTGCGAAGCCCGTCCGGGTACGTCACCGACGTCACCTGCCGCTGGCTGTTATAGCCATACCGTACCGTCCTGCCGTCCGGCCCCGTCACCGCCGTCACCGCACCCGACGCCATATGCAGGCTGTACTCCGTCCGCCGCCCCGCCGCATCCGTCTGTGCCTTCAGCCTCCCCGCCTCATCATACTCGCTGCGGGTGATGCTCCCGTCCGCATGCTCCTTCTTCACCACCCGCTTCAGGCCGCCTTCGCCCTCCGTGTACAGCACCTCCCGCCGGTTCAGGCTGTCCGTGATGGTCACACGGTCCTGCCCGTACTCAAAGCGGTAGTCCAGCCCCTCCGGGTTGACCTGCTCCGTCACCCGGCCGGTATCATCATACCGGTAGCGGCTCTCCGGCCTACCCGCATAATGGTGCGCCACCATCCGCCCGGCGTGCTGCACATCATAAGTAAACCCGCGCACCTGCATCCCGCTGCGGTCATACACCGCCAGCAGTTCTCCGCTGGCCGTGTACGTGTAGCGCGCCAGCGGCGCAGTCGGCTGTTCATCCGGGTATGCCGGGTCGTGTGTCAGCCACACCGCCTCCAGCCGGATACCGTTATCGGCACCGTATTCTGTACCGGCGGGCAGCGTGTCGGGGAAAGCTGAAGAAGAGGAAACAGAACGGGGACCGGCAGGGGAAGATAAAGACGTGGCACGCTGTTTACGGAAGGCTTCCGCCCGCTGCGCCTGTGTGGTCAGCACCAGGTGAAAACGGCGGCCCGCGCCGTCCGTCACCCCGGTGATTTCGCCAGCCAGTTCGCCTGCGGCCTCGTGGTGGAAAGTCAGTGAACGCCCGAAGCCGTCCACCACGCCCGTCAGCACCCGGTATGCGGGCGGCGGAGGCGGCAGCACTTCGTCCGCCTCCGGCACCCGCTCCGGCCAGTTGAGTATCCACCACGGCCCCTGAAGGCTGTTTGTCGCCAGGTACACATGCGGACTCAGGCGAACATCTTCCGGCAGCACCTGCCAGAGCGCGCTTAGCGGCTGCGAACTGTGCTGCTCCGCCACCCCGCCCCGCGCCAGCCAGAACGACTCGCTGCGGCTGTAGCTTATCTCGCCGGGAAACAGCGGCTCAAAGTGAATGCTCCTGCCGCCGTTGTCGTTGAGTATCAGTTCCCGCTCATGAACCTGTAAGCGGATATCGAAAGGGGCTTTCCAGCCGGGGCCGAACACCCCCACCGGCGCGGGCGTCCTGGTCCGGTAGCTGCTGTAGGCGCGGGAAAGAATAAACGGCAGCGGGCCGGACAGTGCAAGGTCCGTCTCGCCCGGCAGCACCTTTGCTCCCAGCAGCGGGTTCACCGGGTTGCCCTTCTGCTCCTCTATCGGGCTGTTGGGACATACCGAACAGGCCACTCCCGTCGGCGCACCTATCAGCACCCCTGCTGAACCCTGCACAATATCCAGTCCCTTGCGGGTCATGTCACCCTGCCGCGCCGCCGGTTTTCCGCCCATGAATCAATTCCTTCTGCTTTTAATATGGTTTATCTGGTCACTGCACCAGTTCCGTTTTAATTTTTTGCACCTGACTCAAAATTGCCGCATATCCGGCATTCCGGGGGGTAAATCTTTCGGCACAGGCGCATCCGGTACAGGTTGTGTGGCACCACAGTTCCAGTTAATCACTGGCGCATCACCGTTCACATCCGACTCCCCTTCCAGATGAATGTGCGTACCATTGAGAAATATGCTTCCGTCCTTCGTCAGCACCAGCCTTGCCTTACCACAGCAGAGTTCAAGATGCTCACCGGCAGAATAAACTGCTGTTTGTCCGGTGTTTTCCTTCATTGTCTTGCCCACCGAGAAGGTGACGTTATTCCCTACATTGACGCTGTAGCCCATTCCCACCATCAGTGATTTATGCAGCCCTACCTGTGAGGACTGCAACAACGCCACCGAGGTATTCATAATGCCGCCTACCGTCGTCTGATACGCCACACCCACCGTCAGCGCACGAATGATCCCCACCTTTTCAACCTGGTTTGATCCCACTTTGATAATCTGGTTACTGCCTACCGTTTCCACCTGGTTGACACCAACCGTCTGTATCTGATTAACGCCAATGTTCTGGATCTGGTTATTGGTAACGGTGATCGCCTGGTTGTTACCTATTTTTTCGGCATGGTTGTTTATCACATCCGTGGTGCGGTTATTCAGCACCTCGGTGTTCATGTTCTTCTGCGCGTGGATGTAGACCTGTTCTTTCCCTGTCGCATCGTCAAACTTCAGTTCATTAAACCCGCTGCCCTTATAGGTTTTCGAACGAATGGTCATCTGCGTCTTTGTTCCCGGCAGGCTGCCGGGTGTGCGGTTTTCCTGGTGGTAGGTGCGCCCCATAATGATCGGCTGGTCCGGATCGCCGTTGAGGAAGTCCACAATCACCTCCTGACCCACGCGCGGTATCGCAAGGTTACCGAATCCGGTGCCTGCCCACGCCTGTGCCACACGGATCCAGCATGAACTGTCCTGGTTTGACGGGTTATAGCGGTCCCAGTTAAATTTCACCCGCACGCGGCCATGTTCATCACAGAAGATTTCCTCGCCTGCCGGTCCCGTCACGACGGCGCTCTGCGGGCCGTCCACCAGCGGTTTCAGCAACGGCTGTGGTCGCCATGTCCGGTCTGCCGGGATTACCGCAAAATGGTTATCCAGCGTGGTGCCTGAACCCCTGCGTCCCGGTACCGCCTGCGGCTGTTCGCCGTGAAGATCGCTCGCCACCACCTGCCATTCCCGGTTCAGGTTCGCCTGCGGATGCCCCGTCAGCACAATTCGCCGTCCCGGCCATATCTCCGGCGAACGGCTTGTTCCGCGCGCCACTTCTGCGTTGTTGCGCCAGCCATCCATCTGCCAGCGGGCAAAGTTCTGCCCGTGGGCACCCTTGAAACGTCCGGGGTAGTCATACACTTCATACTGTGTGCGCTGGTAATCCTGGTACTGGCCTTCCTGATCAAAACGCCCTGCCCAGCCGGGTCGTTTAAAGGTGTAGTCTTTGGTCACCACGGAAGAAGGGCGGATTTGTGCGCTGTAGCGAAACTGGCTGATGCAGAGGGTGCTTACCTCGGTACGGGTGTTCGGATTCCAGGGGATCTCAAAGGACTCCGGCAGATAACGCACGGTATCGCACAGGACCAGGCTCTGGTCGGTACTTTTTTGCGCGTGCTCCTCATAAAAGAAGATGCCTTCCTCCGCCGCCATCCGGCACAGGAAATCGTAATCAGTCTCACCGTACTGGACACAAAACTCACGGGAAGGATGTGGCTCGCTGAACAGCGGGCTCCACTCGGTCACCCCGTTTTCCTGCAATATCGTGCCGAGGATGCTTTCGATGTCCTCATTCTGGAAGATACGGAAGTTCTGGCGCAGCCCTGTGCGCCACAGCGGCGGGCATACCTTCATGCTGTACAGCTTCTGGTTTTTGTCGTTCTCCCCCAGTTCAAACCAGGTCACCACACCTTTCACCCGGCGCTGTACGTCATCGCCCTGCCATATCGTCAGGTAGGCCATTTTGTCGAGGATCTGCTGGAATTCAAGGGAGAGAAACTGCTGGCTGACCAGAGAGAGATCGAGGGAAAAAAGCGAAGAGAGTGACTGGTTCAGATGAAAGGAGACCACCGCAAAAGCATCCGGTGGCAGGCCGTCCACTTCCAGCGTGAAACGTAATCCGGTTGACATAGCAACCTCCGGGGTTAAGGAAAAACAGACAGTTCGCTGTTAAAGCGGCTGTGACAGTACAGTGTTACGCTTGCGTTCAGGCACGCTACCGCCGAAGTTTCCGGCAGCCGCCATCTCCCGTGAACGTAACCCCTTACTGACAACCTTTCTTTCTACGGCGTAATACAAAAACAGCATCCGGCCTGATAGCCGGATGCTGTTGGCTTAACTTATGCTTCCAGCGGTGCGCGCCAGTCGTCGGCACCGGAGGTGCCAGATTTGACGTGTTCCCATTCAATTTTGCGGTAGGCCAGTGAAACTTCGAGCAACTGGGTGAACTCGCGTTTCGCCGGGTCCTGGCAATGCGGCATATGCAGTTTCATATCGACAATCGTCGAATCAGTCAGGCGGGTAGTGAAATAATGCTCCTGTTTGCCTTCCACAGAGGTACGCCACCAGTGAAGTTCAGTGGTTGGCAGCATTTCGCCGGAGGCCAGTGCGTTGTACATCAGCGGAACCGCTTTGTTCAGCGCCACGGTAAAAATGAAAGGCTTGTGAGCACGCTGACCCGCAGGCTGACCGGACTGAGGATCGGTCGGGACAGTAACGTTATGCAGGAATTCCTGCACCAGCATCTCGTCTTCGTGCCCCTGCACATAGATGTTGCCGACAGAATCAGCGGTAAATGCACCTGCAGTAATATTTCCCTGGGTCTGACCAGTGATGGAGATATAACACGGTGTTGGCATTTGTAAACTCCTTGTTAACGTGGTTAATTACTACTTACAATGACCTGCCGTTAATCCCAGGCAGGCAGATGCAGCTCACTTCACGGAACCGCATCATTTTTCAGTATTTTTTACATACAAACCGAGCTAGAATTTACGGTTGTCGTAAAAACTATTTTTAAAATCATTAAATCTCTTATTCAGCAATAACTTAATAATATATATCTGGATAACCATACCCAACTGTTCAAAGTCCGTATTGCCTCCATAAAATGGCCAAAGCTGAATCATGAATAAATATTGTATTTATCCTTTCTGAATTATCATTTTGATAATTTTTGAGATATTCCTTAAAAATACCCACTTAATCAATCACAAAACAAATATATAAACAAGCAATCATTAGATTAGCTTATGTTTAATAAAATTATTATATAATTCAATAAGATACATAAAAAACTCTATATTTAAATTATTGCCATAATACACCTGACGCGAATTGCACAGGTTCATACAATCTATTTAACGCTTGCAGAATACCCCTCTTTACGATCGATAAAAAGTCCTTTTATTATTTATTTTGAAGCGTAAAATGCGGGGTGATGAAGGAGTGGTGATTTTATTTTCACCGCCATCAAGGCGGCATTTCCGATATTTTTTGCGGTACGAATATGCCGTGTTCATGGCCTGTACGAGATAACATGACGGATCACTTTTATGAGCAAAAAATTTGAAGGCAGCGTCGCGCCTCGCGAACGTATTAATATATCGTATGTCCCAAAAACAGATGGCCAGACGGCTGAAGTGGAACTTCCGCTTAACATGCTCGTTGTCGGCGATACCGGAAATACGCAGGAAACATCCTCACTGGATGAACGTCAGGCAGTTTCCGTTAACAAGCACAATTTCGGTGCAGTGATGGCTGAAGCAGCCATTGGCCTCAATTTTACCGTCCCCGCCACGCTGAAGGGAAGCACAACGGACGATGAGCTGAATGTGGCGCTGAATATCAAGTCACTGGATGATTTTTCACCAGATAGCGTGGCCCGGCAGGTTCCGGAAGTGAATAAATTGCTGGAACTGCGTGAAGCACTGACTGCACTGAAGGGGCCGATGGGTAACCTTCCGGCATTCCGTACCCAGCTCCAGGCATTGCTGGAAAATGAAGAGTCCCGCGAGCAGTTGCTCAAAGAAATCGGCCAGGTGAGCAATAAATAACCACCACTATTTCATTAAACAGGGTTATCCAGGCATGACGGCACACAAAAATATCTCCGGGACATACCACCTCTCTGTTGCAGACATTCTGCAGGTGGTTTACCAGGTATGTTTCAGCCCGTCCGTTGAAATCAACCAGGATGGTGTGGCTGCGCTGATTACAACACTGGATCGCCGTATCAGTGATCTATTGGATGAGATTATCCATTTTTGTGAGTTTCAGCAGAGCGCGTCGCACTGGCAGCGCGTACTTCACTGACGGCGAAAAGCCGGTTTCAGAAACACAGCTAAAACAGAAGGATTTTCAGTATGTCTTTACAGGAAGAGGAACTCGTTTCCAGTCATGCCGGGCAGCCTGAGCAGGCATCGTCGCTGCTTGATCAAATCATGGCACAGACCCGTATTCAGCCCGGTTCGGAAGGTTATGACGTTGCCCGCCAGGGTGTGACAGCCTTTATTGCCAGCATCCTGCAATCCACTGCATCTGCCGAACCGGTCAATAAACTGGCCGTGGACAGCATGATTGCAGATATTGATGAACGCATCAGCCGCCAGATGGATGTCATCATCCATGCGCCTGCCTTTCAGCAGGTCGAGTCGTTCTGGCGCTCACTGAAAACCATGGTGGATCGCGTTGATTTCCGTGAAAACATCAAGGTCAACGTGCTTCATGTCACCAAGCAGGAACTTCTGGAAGACTTTGAGTTTGCGCCAGAAATTATTCAGTCCGGATTTTATAAGCACGTTTATTCGTCCGGTTTCGGACAGTTTGGCGGTGAACCCATCGCTGCCGTGCTGGGCGCTTATGAGTTCAAAAATACCGCGCCTGACATGAAACTGCTGCAATACGTCAGTGCCGTGGGCGCAATGGCGCACGCACCGTTCCTGTCCTCCGTTTCCCCGGAGTTTATGGGGCTGAACTCGTGGACCGAACTGCCTAATATCAAAGATCTTTATGCCATCTTTGAAGGTCCGGCCTACACCAAATGGCGCGCCCTGCGTGACTCGGAAGATTCGCGCTATTTAGGGCTTACGGCACCCCGCTTCCTGCTTCGCCAGCCCTATTCACCAACAGATAACCCTGTTAAGAACTTTAACTATTACGAAGATGTCAGCCAGAACCACGAAGATTATCTGTGGGGTAATACGGCCTGGATGCTGGCATGCAATATCGCAGACAGTTTTGCCAAATACCGCTGGTGTCCAAACATTATCGGTCCGCAAAGCGGCGGCGCAGTGAAAGATCTGCCGGTGCATCTGTTCGAAACGATGGGGCAGATTCAGGCCAAAATCCCAACCGAGGTGCTGGTCACCGATCGCCGCGAATTTGAACTGGCTGAAGAGGGTTTTATCACCCTTACCATGCGTAAAGACTCTGATAATGCAGCCTTTTTCTCTGCAAACTCGGTACAAAAACCGAAGCACTTTCCGGGAAAAGATGCAGAAACCAACTATAAGCTGGGTACGCAGCTTCCTTATCTCTTCATCATCAATCGGTTAGCGCACTACATCAAGGTGTTGCAGCGTGAACAACTGGGGTCATGGAAAGAAAGGAGCGACTTAGAAAGAGAGCTTAATACCTGGATCCGTCAGTATGTTGCCGACCAGGAAAACCCGCCTGCAGACGTGCGCAGCCGCAAACCTCTGCGCGCTGCCAAAGTTGAGGTTATGGATGTAGAAGGCGAACCCGGCTGGTACCAGGTTGCGCTAAGCGTGAGACCTCATTTTAAATTTATGGGGGCAAATTTTGAGCTTTCCCTGGTTGGCCGGTTAGACAGGGAGTAACACACCATGTTACCGAATCGGGAAAGAACCACAGGTTCTCTTTTTGAGCGTATGGAAGCCTCTTCGGCCAGAAACCGGCAGGGAGGCAGTATTCATTCGCTCAGGCAATCCATTCGCCAGAACCTACGAAACATTCTTAATACCCGGTCCGGTAGTTGCCGGGGTGCGCCTGAGCTGGGCATTGATGAACCGGAAGGGGCTGAAAACTTCCGCGAATCCATGAGTCGGGCCATCGAGCAATGTATAGAACGCTATGAACCCCGGATCTCACACGCTGAAGTGCAGGCAGTGGTTTCATCCGCCTCCAGCCCGCTGGATATGACGTTTCATATTACAGCCTGGGTGACATTTAACGAAACGCATGAGGTGCTTGAATTTGATATGGCACCGAATGGCAGCCAGCATTACCGGGTGGACTGACAAATGGAATTTGAAGAACGCTATTTTCGGGAAGAACTCGATTACCTGCGCCAGCTTAGCAAGCTGCTGGCAACGGAAAAACCCCATCTGGCCCGCTTCCTGGCCGAAAAAGATGCGGATCCGGATATTGAACGCCTGCTGGAAGGGGTGGCTTTTCTTACCGGCAATCTCCGCCAGAAAATTGAGGATGAATTCCCAGAACTGACGCACGGGCTTATTAAGATGCTATGGCCTAATTACCTGCGTCCGGTTCCGGCAATGACCCTTATTGAATATACGCCGGATATGGATAAGTCTTCTGTACCGGTGTTAATCCCCCGTAATGAGCAGTTTACAACCAACGCCGGGGAAATCAGAGTTGATGAAGTGCTGCCCTCTGATGCTAAAAAGGAGGAGCCGCCTCCCTGTACCTTCACCCTCTGCCGGGATATCTGGCTGCTGCCCGTTCGCCTGGAGCAGATTGAAAACCGCAGTACGACCCGTAATGGTGTTATCAACATCACCTTTTCGGTCGCACCGGGAACGGACTTCCGCACGCTGGATCTGAACAAACTTCGCTTCTGGCTCGGCAATGACGACAACTATACCCGTGACCAGCTTTATTTATGGTTCTGCGAATACTTGCAGGGTGCCGACCTGACTATGGGTGAACAGCATATTCGCCTGCCTGAGTTTATGCTAAAAGCTGTCGGTTTTGAGCCGCAGGATGCCATGCTGCCCTGGCCGAAAAACGTCCACAGCGGCTACCGGATCCTTCAGGAGTATTTCTGTTACCCCGATGCGTTTCTCTTTTTTGATCTTTGTGGTTGTCCGGCTTTGCCTGACGGATTGCAGGCGGAATTCTTTACCCTGCAACTGCGTTTTTCGCGCCCTTTGCCCGTGGACATCCGGCTGCGCCGCGATTCCCTGCGCCTGTATTGCGCACCTGCCATTAATTTATTTATCCACCATGCAGAAGCCATCACGCTGGACAACCGGCGGGCAGACTATCCGCTGGTTCCCAGCCGCCATTACCCACAACATTACGATGTATTTTCCGTTAACAGTGTGGTGAGCCAGGTCCAGGATATGTTCAGGAAAAAAGATCTGGGGCGTCCTGTTTCGACGCAGGCCGCGCGCCAGTGGCCAGCCTTTGAAAGTTTCAGCCATCAGATGGAATACAGCCGGAAGCGGGAAGTGGTGTACTGGCATCACCGGACCAAAACATCCCTGTTCCATCGCGGCTTTGATCATACCCTTGCCTTTATACATGCTGATGGCAGTTATCCGTCAGACGAATCTCTGCTCAGTAATGAAGTGGTTTCGGTATCGCTGACCTGTACCAACCGTGAGCTTCCGTCACAAATTCGTTCCGGCGATATCACCGGCACAACCGGTAAAAATGCGGCTGTTGCTTCCTTTCGCAACATTACCCGCCCGACGCAACCACTCTGGCCGGTCATTGATGGCAGCCTGCACTGGTCCCTGCTCTCCGCCATGAACCTGAATTATCTGTCATTACTGGATACGGACGCGCTGAAGCAGGTCATCGCCAACTTTGATCGCCACGCAATCCACCATCCGCAGACGGCGCGGCTGTCACAACAAAAGCTGGATGCCATTGAGCGTCTGGAGACCCGCCCCGTTGATCGCCTGTTTACGGGTATTCCCGTCCGGGGACTGGCCTCCACGCTGTATCTGCACCCGGAGCCGTTTGTCTGTGAAGGGGAAATGTATCTGCTCGGTACGGTGCTTTCGCATTTTCTGTCGCTGTACGCCAGCGTTAACTCATTCCACATGCTGACCGTTGTGAACACAGAAAGCCAGGAGACATGGAAATGGACGGAAAGAATCGGGCAGCATCCTCTTATCTGAGTCCGGGAAATCCCCCGGCAGATAAAGAGCAGAATGATCCGCTGGCACAGGTTTTCCATAATGCCTGCTCTTACAATTTTTTTGCGATGGCGGAGCTGTTGCACCGCCTGGCAAAGGGTGAAAAGGGGACGCCAGAATTATCCCTGCGCGACGATCCGGCACAGGAAACCCTGCGTTTCAGCGCCGATGCCAGCCTTGCCTTCCCGTGCAGTGATATCAGTGCGCTGAAACGGGATACGTCAGGGGCATTCAGGATGACCACCACCTTTATGGGGTTACAGGGGAGCCAGTCGCCTCTCCCCGGTTATTACCTCGATCACCTGGCCTGGAAAGCGGTACATGAACAAAGTCCGGTAGGTGATTTTCTGGATATGTTCAGCCACCGCCTGACCCAGTTTGTCTGGCATATCTGGCGTAAGTACCGCTATCACATCAGTTTTCGTAACGGCGGTGTGGATGCGTTCTCGCAGCGCATGTACTCCCTTGTCGGGCTGGGCCACCGCCAGCTTCGCGATAAGCTGGCGATTAATCACAGCAAAATGCTGGCGTATTCCGGGATCCTGGCAAATCCGGGACGATCCCCGGAAATTATCTGTGGCCTGGTGTCCCACTGCTTTGATTTGTCAGAAGTGACGCTGCAAAACTGGCAACGTCGCAAGGTGGATATTGAACCGGATCAGCAAAATAGTCTGGGGAGCTATTCTCTTAAAAATGGCGAAAAACTGGCGGGAAGATCGGTACTGGGCAACTTTGTTCTGGGTACACGAGTGCCCGATCTCAGCGGAAAATTCCAGCTCAGTATTACCAGCCTGACCCGAAAACAGTTCCTCTCTTTTCTGCCGTCCGGCGAAAACTTCCTGCCACTGACGATGTTCGTGTCCTTCATCCTGCGCGATCAGCTTGCCTGGGACTTACATCTGGGGCTGGCGCCGGAGCAGGTGGGCGCAATGCGCCTGGGCGATAACAAAAGTGCGCTGCTGGGCTGGACCAGCTTCCTCGGCACACCGGAAGAACGACCCTCAGTCACCATCAGGGTACGGTCGTAAATTATGATAATCACGGAGCAGAATATGCCGGAAGAGAAACTACAGACGCTTTCATTGCAGGTCATTAACGGCAGTGAGCTGGAAAGCGGGCGGGCGGCGCGCTGTCTGTTCACACAGCAGGGAAATGTCGGCCATGGCCCCGAATGCCACTGGTCGGTACAGGAT
Source organism: Escherichia sp. WS1152 (assembly GCF_046487665.1). Classification (NCBI taxonomy): domain Bacteria; kingdom Pseudomonadati; phylum Pseudomonadota; class Gammaproteobacteria; order Enterobacterales; family Enterobacteriaceae; genus Escherichia; species Escherichia sp. WS1152. The sequence continues at coordinate 83,139 of NZ_JBJQJA010000013.1, forward strand.
CGTCAGCAGAGCATTCCGGCCCAGGCTTTTACCGTTATCCTGCACGATGGCACATTTTGTCTACGCCCGCAGACGGCACAACTGTGGCTGAATCAGGCAAAAGTCACAGCAACATCAGACCTGATACAGTTGCGCCAGGGCGATGAGATCCAGATCGGACGGCTGATGGTGAGGGTTCATCTGAACCGGGGAGATATTCCCCATTACGATGAGGAAATGGCCACTCCCGAAACCATCGTTACCAATCGCGATATGCTCACGGATACCCTGCTATCAACGGAGGGTGCGCCACACTATCCGGGAATGACTCACCGGCACCAGCTTGCAGACACCGTGGTAAACGGTTTTTCTGCCGATCCACTCCAGGCACTTCAGTCCGAAAGCCTGATTACCACGGGCGATCCGCTTTCAGGCATTGCGGCTGTCCGGCCATCGGCACCGCTGTCCGATCCGGCAAGTAATGGGGGGATCAATACTCCGTTTATGGATCTGCCGCCCATTTATGCCAGCCCTGGCGATCATAATGATGACATCTCTGCGGCAGAAATGGCGCAACGCCACCTTGCGGTCACCCCCTTACTGCGCGGTCTTGGCGGCTCGCTTACCGTGAGCAATTCCGACGATGCGGATGATTTTCTGGAGGAGGCCGGACGAACGTTACAGGCCGCAATAAAAGGTCTGCTCGATTTGCAGCAGCAGCGTAACAGCCTCTCAGACAAACATTTGCGCCCGCTGGAAGATAACCCGCTGCGCCTGAACATGGATTACGCCACCGCGCTCGACGTGATGTTTGCCGAAGGTAAAAGCCCGGTACATCTGGCGGCTCCCGCCGCCGTCAGTGAAAGCCTGCGCAATGTCCGCCACCACGAAGAAGCTAACCGGGCGGCGATTGTGGAGTCGCTTCGTGTCCTGCTGGATGCTTTCTCACCACAAAATCTGCTGCGCCGCTTTGTGCAGTACCGCCGCAGCCATGAACTGCGCCAGCCGCTGGATGATGCCGGAGCATGGCAAATGTACAGCCATTATTACGAAGAACTGGCCTCCGATCGCCAGCAGGGGTTTGAGATGCTGTTTAACGAGGTCTACGCCCAGGTCTATGACCGGGTGCTTCGTGAAAAACAGCGGGAGCCGGAAGCATGAACAGGAAGGCGTTTCTGGCCTGCGTGCTGATGTGCGTCATATTAACCGGCTGCGAAACGGCGAAAAAAATCAGCGAGGTGATCAAAAACCCGGATATCCAGGTCGGGAGCCTGAAGGAGCAACCTTCGGAAATAACCGTCACCCTGCTGACTGAACCGGACACCAATACCAATGCGGAGGGTGAATCAGCCGCCGTGGATGTGCAACTGGTGTACCTGACTGACGACTCAAAATTGCAGGCAGCCGACTATGACCAGATAGCCAGTACGCCGCTACCGGATGTGCTGGGTAAAAACTATATCGACCACCAGGATTTCAACCTGTTGCCGGACACCATCAAAACCCTGCCGCCGATAAAGCTGGATGAGAAAACGCAGTTTATTGGTGTCGTGGCCTATTTCTCCGATGACCAGGCCACTGAATGGAAACAAATCGAGACGGTGGAAGGAACCGGCCACCATTACCGCCTGCTGGTGCATGTACGTCAAAGCAGCATCGAAATGAAAAAAGAGGATGAATAATTATGGCAACCACCCGCAACAAGGTGATGTGGCAGGAAGGGATGCTGATGCGCCCACACCATTTCCAGCAACAGCAGCGTTACAACGACTACCTGGATAACCAGCGTTTCCGGGCCATGAATGATTTATCCTGGGGATTTACCGAACTCACCCTCAACAATGAACTGCTGGCGCAGGGTAAGATCATGATTGACAGCGCGTCAGGCACACTGCCTGACGGCACCGTCTTTTCTATCCCCGACCAGGACGCACTGCCCGATCCGCTGCACCCGCAAAATTTTCCGGACGAAAGAAGCCGCAATATTTACCTCGCTCTGCCGGTCGCCAGTGATGTGAGAAATGAAATCAGCGACGGGCGGCGAATCGGGCGTTACCGGCTGAATTATGCCGATGTCCGGGATCTGCATTCAGAAGAAGGCGACGCGCGAACACTGACGCTGGGACAACTGACGCCGCGCATTATGAGCGGTGCAGAAGATATGAGTGCCTATATTACGCTCCCGCTTTGCCGTATCAGCGATCGCCATGCCGACGGCTCCCTGACGCTGGATGACGATTTTATCCCCTCCTGCCAGAATATTCAGGTCAGTAAGAAACTGCGTGTTTATCTCAAAGAGGTACAGGGGGCCATTGGCGGACGGGCAAGCGATCTGGCAAACCGTATTGGCTCTCCGGCGCAGAGCGGCATCGCGGATGTGGCGGAATTTATGATGTTGCAGTTGCTTAACCGTAACCAGACCAGGTTTACCCATCGCGCCCGCCGATCCCAGCTCCACCCGGAAGATTTCTACCTTGATCTTGCCGGGTTGCTGGGTGAACTGATGACCTTTACAGAGCCGTCACGCCTGCCCTGCCCGCTTGATGTGTATGATCATCATGACCTGACCAAAACATTTAAAACACTGTTACCGGAAGTCAAACGGGCGCTGCATACCGTACTGTCGCCAAGAGCGGTCAATCTGCCGCTGCATCTGCGTGACGGCATCTGGCAGGCCGATGTTCATGACTCGGAACTGCTACAGTCTGCCACCTTTGTACTGGCCGTGGCAGCAAATATGCCTGTCGATCAGATCCAGCGTCAGTTTATCCAGCAGTCGAAAATTTCCTCGCCGGAAAAAATCCGCAATATGGTCAGTGTGCAGATCCCGGGTATTCCTCTGCGCGCACTGATGGTGGCCCCCCGCCAGCTTCCCTACCATTCCGGGTTCAGCTATTTCGAACTCGACAAGAGCGGCCAGGCCTGGACAGAAATGGCTGCCGCCGGGGCCGTTGCACTGCATGTATCCGGCAGTTTCCCGGATCTGAACATGCAACTGTGGGCGATAAGAGGGTAAGACGATGGATGAGGGGTCACTGTCTCTGCCACCATTTACCGGATACGACGAAAAAAGCCTGCGCGACTACCATCTCGCGCTTCGTGGCAACAGCCTGAATCCGATGATCGACGCGGCGACGCCGCTACTCGGTATGGTAATGCGCCTTTCCACCATGAACAGCCAGACGATGCCGGAGCATCTTTTTGCTCAGGTGGTGACAGATGTTCAGGCCGTGGAGCAACTGCTTCAGGAACAGGGCTACGAACCGGGCGTGATTATCTCGTTTCGCTACATCCTCTGCACGTTTATTGATGAAGCGGCGCTCGGTAACGGCTGGTCGAACAAGAACGAGTGGATCAAGCAGTCATTGCTGGTCCATTTCCACAACGAAGCCTGGGGTGGCGAGAAAGTTTTCATCCTGCTGGAGCGCCTGATCCGTGAACCCAAACGTTACCAGGATCTGCTGGAATTTCTCTGGCTCTGTTTTTCTCTGGGATTTCGCGGGCGCTACAAAGTGGCAGTACAGGATCAGGGGGAATTTGAGCAGATCTACCGCCGTCTGTACCACGTTCTGCATAAACTGCGCGGCGATGCCCCTTTCCCGCTGTTACACCAGGACAAAAAAACCCAGGGCGGGCGTTATCAGCTCATCAGTCGCCTGACTGTTAAACATATTTTTTGTGGTGGCGTTGTCGTGCTGGCGTTGTTTTACCTGTTCTATCTGTTGCGGCTGGACAGCCAGACGCAGGACATCCTGCACCAGCTAAACAAATTACTTCGATAAGGACGTTTATGATCCAGATTGATCTTCCCACGCTGGTAAAACGGCTGAACCTGTTCTCCCGCCAGGCGCTGGAGATGGCCGCCTCAGAATGTATGAGCCAGCAGGCAGCGGAAATTACCGTCAGCCATGTGCTTATTCAGATGCTCGCCATGCCACGCAGTGACCTGCGGGTTATTACCCGCCAGGGCGATATTGGCATGGAAGAGTTGCGCCAGGCGTTGACGGTAGAGAACTACACAACCGCCCGTTCTGCGGACAGCTACCCGGCGTTTTCCCCGATGCTGGTTGAGTGGCTTAAAGAGGGCTGGCTGCTGGCGTCGGCTGAGATGCAGCACAGCGAACTGCGCGGCGGCGTGTTGCTGCTGGCCTTGCTGCATTCGCCGCTGCGTTATATACCGCCTGCTGCCGCCCGGCTGTTGACCAGCATTAACCGTGACCGTCTGCAACAGGACTTTGTGCAGTGGACACAGGAGTCGGCGGAATCAGTCGTGCCGGATGCAGACGGTAAAGGCGCAGGCACACTGACGGACGCCTCTGACACCCTGCTTGCCCGCTACGCCAAAAACATGACAGAAGACGCCCGTAACGGCAGGCTAGACCCAGTACTGTGCCGCGACCACGAAATCGACCTGATGATCGACATTCTCTGCCGCCGCCGTAAAAACAACCCGGTGGTGGTGGGCGAAGCAGGCGTGGGTAAAAGCGCGCTGATTGAAGGGCTGGCACTGCGCATCGTGGCAGGCCAGGTGCCGGACAAACTGAAAAACACCGATATCATGACCCTTGACCTGGGCGCATTGCAGGCCGGGGCATCGGTGAAGGGTTAGTTTGAAAAACGCTTCAAGGGGCTGATGGCGGAGGTCATTTCCTCTCCGGTGCCGGTCATTCTGTTTATCGACGAAGCGCATACCCTGATTGGCGCGGGCAACCAGCAGGGCGGGCTGGATATCTCCAACCTGCTCAAACCGGCGCTGGCGCGCGGCGAGCTGAAAACCATCGCCGCCACCACCTGGAGCGAGTACAAAAAATACTTCGAGAAAGACGCCGCCCTGTCGCGCCGCTTCCAGTTGGTGAAGGTCAGCGAACCCAACGCCGCCGAAGCCACCATTATTCTGCGTGGTCTGTCGGCGGTCTATGAACAGTCTCACGGCGTCCTGATTGATGATGACGCCTTGCAGGCCTCTGCGACATTAAGTGAGCGTTATCTCTCCGGGCGTCAGTTGCCGGACAAAGCGATTGATGTGCTGGATACCGCCTGCGCCCGTGTGGCCATCAACCTGTCATCGCCACCGAAGCAAATCTCGGCGTTGACCACCCTGAGCCACCAGCAGGAGGCGGAAATTCGCCAGCTTGAGCGCGAGCTTCGCATCGGGCTGCGTACCGACACTTCACGGATGACTGAGGTGCTGGTGCAGTACGATGAAACGCTGACGGCGCTGGATGAACTGGAAGCGGCCTGGCACCAGCAGCAGACGCTGGTACGGGAAATTATCGCGCTGCGCCAGCTATTGCTGGGTGTGACAGAGGACACAGATGCCGTAGTGGATACGCCGCCAGAGTCAGAACAGGATAATACCGGTACCGCACCGGCTGATGATGCGGGCAGTACACAGCCGGAAGAGACCGCTGAAACAGTTTCCCCGGTACAGCGGCTGGCCCAGCTCACTGCCGAACTGGACGCCCTGCATAACGACCGGTTGCTGGTCTCCCCGCACGTCGATAAAAAACAGATTGCGGCGGTGATTGCCGAATGGACCGGCGTGCCGCTCAACCGCCTGTCGCAGAATGAAATGTCGGTCATCACCGACCTGCCGAAATGGCTGGGCGACACCATCAAAGGCCAGGACCTGGCGATTGCCAGCCTGCATAAGCATCTACTGACCGCACGCGCCGACCTGCGTCGTCCGGGACGCCCGCTCGGTGCGTTCCTGCTGGCTGGCCCCAGCGGTGTGGGTAAAACCGAAACCGTCCTGCAACTGGCAGAGCTGCTCTACGGCGGTCACCAGTACCTGACCACCATCAATATGTCCGAATTCCAGGAGAAACACACCGTCTCGCGGCTGATTGGTTCGCCTCCGGGCTACGTTGGCTACGGTGAAGGCGGCGTACTGACCGAAGCGATTCGCCAGAAACCCTACTCGGTAGTACTGCTCGATGAAGTGGAAAAAGCGCACCCGGATGTGCTCAACCTGTTCTACCAGGCGTTCGATAAGGGCGAAATGGCAGACGGTGAAGGCCGCCTGATTGACTGCAAAAATATCGTCTTCTTCCTGACGTCCAACCTCGGCTACCAGGTAATAGTCGAGCATGCCGATGACCCGGAAACCATGCAGGAAGTACTGTATCCGGTGCTGGCCGACTTCTTCAAACCTGCCCTGCTGGCGCGTATGGAAGTGGTGCCGTATCTGCCGCTGTCGAAAGAGACGCTCGCCACCATTATCGCCGGGAAACTGGCCCGTCTGGATAACGTGCTGTGCAGTCGCTTTGGTGCAGAAGTGGTCATTGAACCGGAAGTGACGGACGAAATCATGAGCCGCGTCACCCGCGCGGAAAACGGCGCGAGGATGCTGGAATCGGTCATCGATGGCGACATGCTACCGCCGCTCTCGCTGCTGCTGTTGCAGAAAATGGCGGCTAACACGGCGATTGCCCGGATTCGGTTGTCGGCAGTGGACGGCGCATTTACGGCAGACGTGGAAGATGCTCAGAACGACGAGTCCGTCACAAAGGATGAAACGGTTTTATGAGCAGGTTGCGCGTTTTCCGGCAGACAGGATGGTTTATCGCGGGCCTGATGACGGGCTTACCCGCCACTGCCGCGCCCGCAGAAGCATCGTCAATGGCCGGTGTGGCGGTCGCCGTCGCCACCACGACCCCGCCGGATGCGACAGCCACGTTACAGGCCATGCAGTCCTGTCGGCGGGAGTCCGCGGCGCTGGAGCGGCTTGACTGCTATGACCGCCTGCTGGCACCGCTGTCCCCGTCAGGGTTTGACGGGGCGCTGGTCAAAGCCGGTTTTGTGGGCGAGGCCTGGACCCGCGCCACAGAGCAGGAAAAACGCCGCGAGGGCAACACCACAGAACTGCTGGTGACGCAGGTGCCGGGGGAGCGCCCGACGGTGGTGATAACCACCCCGGCTATCGGCCATGTTCCGCCGCGCCCGGTGCTGATGTTCAGTTGCGTGGACAATATCACCAGGATGCAGGTGGCGCTGATGCACCCTCTGGATGTCCATGATATCGCCGTCACTCTGAATGCCGACAGCCGGGCATTGCGCAGCCACTGGTTTGTGCGCGAGAACGGCACCCTGCTGGAGTCCAGCCGGGGGCTGTCCGGGATTGATGAAATTAAGCAACTGTTCGGCGCAAAAACGCTGACAGTGGATACCGGCGCAGATAACGCCGCAGGAAAGCTGACCTTTAACATTGACGGGCTGGCAAGGGCGATTGCCCCCCTGCGCGATGCCTGCCACTGGGCGGGAGAATAAAAATATGGCAATGGACTTACGCGATCCGAATGTCTGGATATCGCACCTGCTGGAAAACCTGCCAGAAGAAAAACTGGCATCGGCGCTGAAAGATGACAACCCGGACTGGGAGTATATCGACGGCGAAATCGTCAAACTGGGATCTCTGGCCCACAGTCAACTGGATATCCCGGAACTCCAGCGCCGGGGGCTGGTCATTCTGGCTTCGGAGAGTAAGGACTTTCGTCTGCTGGCGCATCTGCTGAGAACCCTGCAACACGCCGGTGATCCTCATCTCGCATTGCGCCTGCTGGCGCTGTATGTGGAGCATTACTGGTCGGTGGCTGCGCCGCAGAATATGGCACATAAAAAACGCTTTGCCAGCCAGGTCATTAAACGCTTTGAAACAGGTATTGAAGGCTTTTCACAGAACGCCGCCACAGCGCAGCGCGACGCACTGTCAGGGGAACTGGCGAAACTGGCGCAGTGCTGGCAGTCACATAACGCCCCGGAACTGGCACTGGCTACCGATGATCTTTTTGCCCTGTACCAGCGTGCGTTTAATCGTGCGGCACCGGCTCCTGCCCCCACTCCGGCGGCCTCCGATAGTTCACCACAGACCACCGCCACGTCTGAAAGCGGCGTGACGCAACCCAGTGCTCCGACTCCCCAAATCGCCATCGACAGTCACGACGACAAAGCCTGGCGCGACACGCTGTTAAAAGTGGCGGCTATTTTATGTGAACGCCAGCCGGACTCGCCGCAGGGCTATCGCCTGCGCCGCCATGCCCTGTGGCAATCCATCACCAGTACACCCCAGGCGGAAAGCGATGGACGTACCCCATTGGCTGCGGTCTCTGCCGATATGGTGGCGGATTACCAGTCCCGGCTTGCCAGCGCGGATATGGCGCTGTGGCAGCAGGTTGAGAAAAGCGTATTGCTGGCTCCTTACTGGCTGGACGGTCACTGTCTTTCTGCACAGACGGCACTGCGTCTGGGTTACAAACAGGTGGCAGACACCATCCGCGATGAGGTCATCCGCTTCCTTGAGCGTCTGCCCCAGCTTACCGGGCTGCTGTTTAATGACCGCACACCGTTTCTCAGTGAGCAGACGAAACAATGGCTGGCTGCTTCGCCCGACGGCAAAGTTGCACCGGTTGCGCAAATCGGTGAGGAATCGCAGGCAGCCAGAGCCTGTTTTGCTGGGCAGGGTCTGGAGGCGGCGCTGCGATATCTGGACATGCTACCCGAAGGCGATCCCCGCGATCAGTTTCACCGCCAGTACCTTGCCGCACAGTTGACGGAGGAGGCGGGGCTGATACAGCTTGCGCAGCAACAGTACCGGATGTTGTTGATGATAGGGAGTCAGATGATGGTGTCTGACTGGGAGCCATCATTACTTACGCAGCTTGAACAAAAATTCACGGCAGAACAATAAGCGATAACAGGAGTTTTTGTGTTCAGATTACCAACACCCCGACTACTCAGCGGACTCAAATCAGCCCTACGCCCGGCGATGCCCCGGTTTAAAGTCTCCGCTTTCTGGCTGCTGATACTGGCGTGGATTTTTCTGCTGGTATGGATCTGGTGGAAAGGCCCGACGTGGACGCTGTATGAAGAACAGTGGCTCAAACCACTGGCGAACCGCTGGCTGGCAACGGCGGCATGGGGGATTATCGCCCTGGTGTGGCTTACCGTCCGGGTGATGAAGCGCCTGCAACAACTTGAAAAAATGCAAAAGCAGCAGCGCGAGGAGGCCATTGATCCGCTCAGTGTGGAGCTGAACGCCCAGCAGCGTTACCTTGACCGCTGGCTGCTGCGCCTGCAACGCCATCTCGACAACCGCCGTTTCCTGTGGCAGTTGCCGTGGTATATGGTCATCGGCCCGGCGGGCAGTGGCAAAACGACACTGCTGCGCGAGGGGTTTCCGTCAGACATTATTTATGCCCCGGAGGGCGCGCGCGGCACAGAACAACGCCTGTACCTTACGCCCCATGTCGGTAAACAGGCGGTTATCTTTGATATCGACGGCACACTCTGCGCTCCCGCTGATGCGGATATCCTGCATCGCCGTCTGTGGGAACATGCCCTCGGCTGGCTGAAAGAAAAGCGCGCGCGCCAGCCGCTGAACGGGATTATTCTGACACTCGATTTACCCGATCTGCTTACCGCAGACAAACGCCGCCGCGAGCATCTGTTACAGACGCTACGCAGCCGCTTGCAGGATATACGCCAGCATCTTCACTGCCAGTTACCGGTTTACGTGGTACTGACCCGGCTTGATTTATTACAGGGTTTTGCCGCCCTGTTTCAGTCACTGAACAGACAGGATCGCGATGCGATTCTGGGCGTCACGTTCACCCGCCGTGCCCATGAAAATGATGACTGGCGAACAGAGTTGAATGCGTTCTGGCAGACATGGGTGGATCGAATGAATCTGGCGTTGCCGGATCTGATGATCACCCAGACTCACACCCGCGCGTCTTTATTCAGTTTTTCCCGCCAGATGCAGGGAAGCCGTGAACCGCTGGTGTCATTGCTTGAGGGTCTGCTTGACGGTGAAAATATGAACGTGATGCTGCGTGGTGTCTATCTCACCTCTTCACTTCAGCGCGGACAGATGGATGATATATTCACCCAGTCTGCCGCCCGCCAGTACCGGCTGGGCAATAACCCACTGGCGTCCTGGCCTCTGGTGGACACCGCGCCTTATTTCACCCGCAGCCTGTTCCCGCAGGCATTACTCGCAGAGCCTAATCTGGCAACGGAGAGCCGCGCCTGGCTGATGCGTTCCCGTCGCCGCCTGACGGTTTTCTCTACCACAGGAGGCGTGGCGGCACTGCTGCTCATCACCGGCTGGCATCACTATTACAACGGTAACTATCAGTCCGGCATCACCGTGCTTAAGCAGGCCAAAGCATTTATGGATGTGCCGCCTCCACAGGGGGAAGATGACTACGGCAACCTGCAACTGCCGCTGCTGAACCCGGTACGCGATGCCACACTGGCCTATGGCGACTGGGGCGACCGCAGCCGTCTGGCCGATATGGGACTGTACCAGGGACGACGTATCGGGCCTTATGTGGAACAGACCTATCTGCAACTGCTGGAGCAACGTTACCTGCCCTCGCTGTTTAACGGGCTGGTTAAAGCGATGAATGCCGCGCCGCCGGAGAGTGAAGAAAAACTCGCGGTGCTGCGCGTGATGCGAATGCTGGAGGACAAAAGCGGACGTAACAATGAGGTGGTGAAGCAGTATATGGCAAAACGCTGGAGCGAAAAGTTCCACGGCCAGCGCGATATCCAGGCGCAACTGATGTCCCATCTTGACTACGCGCTGGCTCATACTGACTGGCACGCAGAGCGTCAGGCGGGCGACGGTGACGCCATCAGCCGCTGGACGCCATATGACAAGCCCGTGGTATCAGCACAGAAAGAACTGAGCAAACTGCCTGTCTACCAGCGGGTTTACCAGAGCCTGAAAACGCGGGCGCTGGGCGTTCTTCCTGCCGACCTCAATCTGCGTGACCAGGTAGGGCCAACCTTTGACCAGGTGTTTACATCTGCCGATGACAACAAACTGGTTGTTCCACAGTTTCTTACCCGTTACGGCCTGCAAAGCTATTTTGTAAAACAGCGCGATGAACTGGTTGAACTGACGGCGATGGATTCCTGGGTACTTAACCTTACCCGCAGCGTGAAATACAGTGACGCCGACCGCGCGGAAATCCAGCGCCAGCTCACCGAGCAGTATATCAGCGACTACACCGCCACCTGGCGGGCCGGGATGGACAATCTGAATATCCGCAATTTTGAGTCCATCGGACAACTGACCGGGGCGCTGGAGCAGGTTATCAGCGGCGACCAGCCTTTGCAGCGGGCGCTGACCGTGCTGCGTGACAACACACAGCCAGGCGTCTTTTCTGAAAAACTCTCTGCCAAAGAACGGGATGAGGCCCTGGCAGAGCCGGACTACCAGTTACTCACCCGTCTCGGGCATGAGTTCGCCCCGGAAAACAGTACCCTGGCAGTACAGAAAGACAAAGAAAGCACGATGCAGGCAGTATATCAGCAACTCACCGAGTTGCACCGCTACCTGCTGGCAATCCAGAACGCGCCTGTACCAGGGAAATCGGCGCTGAAAGCCGTGCAGTTACGGCTTGATCAGAACAGCAGCGATCCGATATTCGCCACCCGCCAGATGGCAAAAACGCTGCCTGCTCCGCTCAACCGCTGGGTTGGCAGGCTGGCTGACCAGGCCTGGCATGTGGTGATGGTGGAGGCCGTTCACTATATGGAAGTGGACTGGCGCGACAGCGTGGTGAAACCGTTTAACGAGCAACTGGCAAATAACTATCCGTTTAATCCGCGTTCTGCACAGGATGCCTCACTGGATGCCTTCGAACGCTTCTTTAAACCGGATGGCATACTGGATACCTTCTACCAGCAGAACCTGAAGCTGTTTATCGACAATGACCTGAGTCTGGAGGATGGCGATAACAGCGTCATTATTCGCGAAGATATTATTGCGCAACTGAAAACCGCGCAGAAAATCCGTGACATCTTCTTCAGCAAACAGAACGGTCTGGGAACATCCTTTGCCGTGGAAACGGTATCGCTCTCCGGCAACAAACGCCGCAGCGTACTGAACCTTGACGGTCAGTTAGTCGATTACAGCCAGGGCCGTAACTATACCGCCCATCTGGTCTGGCCTAACAATATGCGCGAAGGCAACGAAAGCAAACTGACGCTGGTTGGTGCCAGCGGTGGCGCACCGCGCAGTATCAGCTTCAGCGGGCCGTGGGCGCAGTTCCGCCTGTTCGGGGCCGGACAACTGACCGGAGTACAGGATGGCAACTTTACCGTGCGCTTTAGCGTGGACGGTGGCGCGATGACCTACCGTGTGCATACCGACACGGAAGATAACCCGTTCAGCGGTGGGTTGTTCAGCCAGTTTGGTCTGTCAGACACACTGTACTGAGGAAGCAGGGATGAATAGTAACGTACTGACACAAACTATCGTTACCGGCAGTGACCCGCGCGGGCTGCCGGAATTCAGCGCCATCCGCGAGGAAATAAACAAAGCCAGCCACCCGTCACAGCCTGAGCTGAACTGGAAACTGGTGGAGTCGCTGGCGCTGGCGATTTTTAAAGCCAACGGTGTGGATTTACACACCGCCACCTACTATACGCTTGCCCGGACACGGACACAGGGACTGGCGGGATTCTGCGAAGGTGCGGAACTGCTGGCGGCAATGGTAAGCCACGACTGGGATAAGTTCTGGCCGCAGGGCGGCCCGGCGCGTACTGAAATGCTGGACTGGTTTAACTCCCGAACCGGCAATATTCTGCGTCAGCAAATCTCCTTTGCGGAATCCGACCTACCACTGATCTACCGCACAGAGCGGGCATTGCAGCTTATCTGCGATAAGCTCCAGCAGGTGGAACTGAAGCGCGTTCCGCGCGTGGAGAATCTGCTCTATTTTATGCAGAACACGCGTAAACGGCTTGAACCCCAGCTGAAGAGTAACACTGAGAACGCCGCACAGACCACGGTCAGAACGCTGATTTATGCCCCGGAAACACAGGCATCTTCCACACCAGAAGCGGTAGTGCCTCCCCTGCCCGGCCTGCCTGAGATGAAAGTGGAAGTGCGCAGTCTGACAGAGAATCCCCCACAGGCCAGTGTGATAAAGCAAGGCAGTACGGTAAGAGGGTTTATCGCAGGGATCGCCTGTTCAGTGGCTGTCGCCTCAGCATTGTGGTGGTGGCAGGTCTATCCGGTGCAGCAGCAACTGTTACAGGTTAACGACACCGCTCAGGGCGCAGCAACGGTGTGGATGGCCTCACCTGAACTCGAAAACTATGAGCGCAGGCTGCAACAACTTCTTGATACCTCCCCGGTACAGCCGCTGGAAACCGGGATGCAGATGATGCGTGTTGCCGACAGTCGCTGGCCGGAAAGCCTGCAACAGCAACAGGCCTCGACACAATGGAATGAGGCACTCAAAACCCGCGCACAGAATAGCCCGCAGTTGCGTGGCTGGTTGCAGACCCGCCAGGACTTACATGCTTTTGCAGATCTAGTGATGCAGCGCGAGAAAGAGGGACTAACCCTTTCCTATATCAAAAATGTCATCTGGCAGGCGGAGCGGGGACTGGGGCAGGAAACACCCGTTGAGTCTCTGTTGACGCAGTACCAGGATGCCCGTGCGCAGAAGCAGAATACAGATGCGCTGGAAAAACAAATTAATGAGCGACTCGAAGGCGTGTTAAGCCGCTGGCTGCTGCTGAATAATAATACGATACCGACGATAAAAAAAGGCATTGAATTTCAATAACATTCATGAATACAAAGGAGTTTTAAATGGCGAATTTAATTTATTTAACACTAAATGGTGATAATCAAGGGCTCATTTCAAGTGGTTGTTCATCACAACCATCCATTGGAAATAAAGCTCAAACAGCACACATTGATCAAATTATGATTTATGAATTCATGCATGGATTAAATCGAGATCAAAACGTCAACCATCATCATTTGACAATAAAAAAACCTATAGATAAAGCATCACCCTTATTAGGCAAAGCAATTTGCGACAATGAATTATTGACATGTGATTTTTCCTTTTATCGTACAAATAAATTTGGAATTAATGAACTGTACTATAAAATCAAATTAACTGGAGCAAAGATAAGCGACATTCATGTCTCTATATCACATATTGTTGTTGATAACAGCGTTCAACCCGAAGAGTCAGTTTCTTTCAGTTATGAGTCAATTATATGGGAGCATTGTTCCGCTGGCACTAGTGCATACAGTTTATGGGAAGATCGTCTTTTTTAAAAACATATGGGATTATTATAATGGCTAACAATATTTTACACTCTTCAACATCAGACAGTGAAAGCAAAAATACAAGCACTGACAGTACGTTATTTAATGAAAAATTCCCATTTCAACTAAGACAAGATTTCGCATCAAGAATAACAGAAGATGAAAGTGATTTTTTTAAATGGAAAAAAATAAGAGAGTTGGCATTTGTGAGCAATCATAAAGAATGGAATAAATATGACTTATTAATTTTAAAATCTGTTAATGAAATCAACATTCATTTGTCCAGCACTCCATACTTTCAGCCGTTGGATTGGTATATAATAAAAGCCATGCTCTGGACTGAAAACGATGCGGAAAATACTTCTCAGTGGAATGGGTATCCATTACAAATTGGTCGTTTTCGGAAAGATAAAGCGATGCCAGCCTTAATCTCTGGAGAAAAATCTACAGCCCTTGTTACCCCACCACAATGGAGAAACAAAGCATTCAATGGGTTAAAAGATCCAGAAAGAAATTACTGGGCAAAAGAACAAATAACTGGCTCTCCAGAAGAGAATATCAAAGCAGCAATTACTTACTTAATGATGAAACTTTCTAATACAAAGGAAGAATCAACTATCGATCAATATGACTCAACTCTATATAGCGCCATTGTCCAAAAAGGCGATTTGGCTGACAACATCAGAAAAGAGAGAAAAACGACCATACCTAACTTAACGAAAAACAATCCTGGAAAAAATCTCGATAAAATACACCCGGGAGATATTTTATATTATCAAAAAGCATCCATGAAAGTAATAATTACTGGATGGAAACCTATCACAATAAAAAATGTAGCGATGAATTATAATGGTGGTGGCGATCCCAAGTATGCAATAAAACTTCAGTTCGTTTATACATTACTCACAAAAAACAGAGTATTATGAGAATGCGAAAAATAACAATTATTCTACTGCTGACATTCTCATGTACAAAAGGTCTGGCATTTGACATTTCCATGTCTAAAGAATGTAGTGGTGTTGATGAAGTTGAATTTATTGATTGTGTTAAAAACTCATTTATTATGAGCACTATTACACTTAAAAAAGCAGAAGCAAATATAAAAGAGAAAATTCAAAAATGGAATAGTGATGAGGACGAAGCAATAAGAAAAGAAGCAGTTATTTCTTTAAAAAGACTAGAGTCTTCTAATAGGGAATTTATACGTTACAGATTTGCTCAATGCTCTTTTACTCTAACCTGGGGGGCCAGAGTAGGGCGACTGGCATTCTCTCGGCTATATCCATGCTATACTGAGTTAAACAAAATAAGAGCCATGCAACTAAACAATGCTTACATTTCTGACTTTCAAAATCCAGATGAGATATCCAGCAAATGATTATTATAAATTTAAGATTAACATTACTATTTATACTGGCCACATTTACATATTCAGTACAATCAGACGAATTCGATGATCAAACCACTTACACGCAATACCGTTATTTTTCCACTGCTATACCGGAAGATATACGTAGATTTATGTTCTACGTAGATTATTGCTTTGTAGATTTAGCATTCGATATCGAAACTGACTCAATGACAGCTAAGAATGATATTATTAATGAATGTACTCCATTAAAAGAAAGAAACAAGACATTAAAAGAAAAATATAAAAAAAATGAAGAGATAATAGCAATTCTTTCCATTGCAGATGATACTATTTTAATTTATGAAGAATTAAAAAAATAACTCACATGCAATACACTGGTAATATATATTATAACTTTATAAAAACAATCATATTTACATTATAGAAATACTCAACTCCTGTTTGCTGCCACCCTAAACTACAGGCGGCAGCATAACAATAACGATTACTGGAATCGACTCACCAAGTCTTTCACCATCGATACATATGCTTTTTGTTTCAAATTAAACAGTTGCGCTTCCGTAACATGGTCATTTGATAGTTCTTTATTGCTCGTTTTTGTAATTCCAGCCGGCGGAAAAATTACTCTCGATTCATAATTCACCGGCGACCAGGTAGCCCACTCACCTGTTGCCACATCCACCAGCGTGAAACGTACCAGGTAGCGCAGGGAGATAGCGTCAGTGAGTTTTTCATTTTTATAGTCGGACCATACTGTTGATTTCAGCGCAGAGTCATATTTTCCTGTCTGCAACATATCCTGGTAAACAATAATCGCTTTCTGATGTCCTTTTGCAGCCACAAAACGCAGTGCCTGCATCCAGTTCATATTCTCAGCACGGGCAACATCCTCGTTCTCATTTTTATCTTTGTTTTTGTTACAAGTCAGAGGCTTTTGCCTGTCCGGGATACCAGAGAATGTGGAAACAGTATAATATTTTCGCATCTCCTCCTGCATAATGGTTTCCGGTGCGCGGTTGCCGGATTGAACAAGTATTACAGGAGAATTAAGGGGAACGCGGAACTCATCTCCATCAAGCGCTGCTTGAATATCCTCTTCGGATACGGCCAGAGTGGTTTCATTACCGAATAAATCTTTGTCTGTCAGTTGCTGGGGAGTGTTTTTATTAATATTACTTTGTGTGACTTGAGCTTTTTTCTTCTTTTCATCAATAGAAGATTCAGAGGCACATCCTGCAAGCAGCGAGAATAACACACATATGCAACAAAGCTTTTTTGAATTCATAATTGGACACTCCCTCGCCTGTCATAATGATTAGAATATTTAGCATTGATAACGGACTCTAATTATATACCCCACTTAAATAATAACAAACAAAATCAATTTGAAATATACATTCATTTAATCAATATAAATTTATTCTCTGGAAATATATTTAAGCTGAATGGTTCGATATCATTATTGAATTTTAATGAATGAGACAACAAGCGAGAATCACGCACTTACGCCAGAGTAAAATCATTGAACAGAGAAATGGTGGAATTCAAATACAAAAAAACCGCAAAATTAAAAATCTTGCGGTTCTCTGAACTCATTTTCATGAGTGAATAGTGGCGGAACGGACGGGACTCGAACCCGCGACCCCCTGCGTGACAGGCAGGTATTCTAACCGACTGAACTACCGCTCCGCGTTGTGTTCCGTTGGGAACGAGGCGAATATTACGGATTGCCTCACCCTTCGTCAACGGTTTTTCTCATCTTTTGAATCATTTGCTGCAAAAATCGCCCAAGTCGCTATTTTTAGCGCCTTTTACATGTATTTATGCCCGCCAGAGGCAGCTTCCGCCCTTTTTCTGCACCAGATCGAGACGGGCTTCATGTGCTGCAAGCTCTTCATCTGTCGCAAAAACAACGCGTAACTTACTTGCCTGACGTACAAGGCGCTGGATTGTTGCTTCACCTTGTTGCTGTTGTGTCTCTCCTTCCATCGCAAAAGCCATCGACGTTTGACCACCGGTCATCGCCAGATAAACTTCCGCAAGGATCTGGGCATCGAGTAATGCCCCGTGCAGCGTTCGTTTACTGTTATCTATTTCGTAGCGGGCACATAACGCATCGAGGCTGTTGCGCTTACCGGGAAACATTTTCCTCGCCACCGCAAGGCTATCGGTGACCTTACAGAAGGTATTGGTCTTCGGAATATCGCGCTTGAGCAACGAGAACTCGTAGTCCATAAAGCCGATATCGAACGCTGCGTTATGGATCACCAACTCCGCGCCGCGGATATAGTCCATGAACTCATCGGCTACTTCGGCAAACGTGGGCTTATCGAGCAAAAATTCATCGGCAATACCATGTACGCCAAAGGCTTCCGGATCCACCAGCCGATCGGGTTTGAGATAAACATGGAAGTTATTGCCCGTCAGGCGACGGTTCACCACTTCAACGGCACCAATCTCAATGATCTTGTGGCCTTCATAGTGCGCACCAATCTGGTTCATACCGGTGGTTTCGGTATCGAGAACGATCTGGCGTGTAATTGCAGTGCTCATAGCGGTCATTTATGTCAGACTTGTCGTTTTACAGTTCGATTCAATTACAGGAAGTCTACCAGAGATGCTTAAACAGGTAGAAATTTTCACCGATGGTTCGTGTCTGGGTAATCCTGGACCTGGGGGCTACGGCGCTATTTTACGCTATCGCGGACGCGAGAAAACTTTTAGCGCTGGCTACACCCGCACCACCAACAACCGCATGGAGTTGATGGCCGCTATTGTCGCGCTGGAGGCGTTAAAAGAACATTGCGAAGTCATTTTGAGTACCGACAGCCAGTATGTCCGCCAGGGTATCACCCAGTGGATCCATAACTGGAAAAAACGTGGCTGGAAAACCGCAGACAAAAAACCAGTAAAAAATGTCGATCTCTGGCAACGTCTTGATGCTGCATTGGGGCAGCATCAAATCAAATGGGAATGGGTTAAAGGCCATGCAGGACACCCGGAAAACGAACGTTGCGATGAACTGGCTCGTGCCGCAGCGATGAATCCCACACTGGAAGATACGGGCTATCAAGTCGAAGCTTAAGCCTGTGGTTTACGGCATTGCCGGGTGGCACCAACCGCCTGGCGAATTCGTGGCTTGTTTTTACTCTGTTTCATCGGATTTAGCGTTAAAGGAATAGTCCGTTTCCGGGCAACAATAAGTTGTAAGCAACCAAGCGCAGGAATATGCGCATTCAATAGTTTTCCTCCGTGTTTGTTCCACGGGAGAACGTGGAAACGGCTGGCGTGTAGCACTTCAAAATTCAACAAAGAGAGCCAGTCCAGCTGCCGCATCAGAGTAAACATCCGGCTGTTATAGGGCGAGTTTTTTCGCAATACCGGCACAAGTTTGCGTAATCCCATTAAACTGATGGGATTGAAGCCACTAATGACCAGCCAGCCATCATCAATCAATACCCGATCGGCTTCACGCAATAAACGATGCGGATCTGTGCACCACGGCAATGTATGTGCCAGTAGACAAACATCAACGGATTTATCGGCAAAAGGAAGATGAAGTGGGTCCGCCTGCACCTGGACGGGCATTCCTTGCGCAGAAACATTCACTTGATGAGAAACCGCGCACGCTTCGCAATTGATTTCTGCGCTTAAATTGCCAATCTTAAGCAGATGAAAACCATACATTTTAGTGAACCACGGGTTGAGCTGGCGCTCCAGCGCCTTGCGATAAAGCTCTCCCCAGGGCAAATCGCCCCAGCAATCAGGAGCCACGACAGTTTGAGGGACTCTTGCCGGTTTCATCACAACCTTCCGTTTCACACTGAGAGGTAATCTATGAATCTTAACAGTATTCCCGCCTTTGATGACAATTACATCTGGGTTTTGAATGATGAAGCAGGTCGCTGCCTGATTGTCGATCCCGGAGACGCAGAGCCAGTATTAAACGCCATTGCCGCCAATAACTGGCAACCGGAGGCCATATTTCTCACCCACCATCACCACGATCACGTTGGCGGCGTAAAAGAACTGGTGGAAAAGTTTCCGCAAATTGTGGTGTATGGCCCACAAGAGACACAAGATAAGGGAACAACACAGGTAGTCAAAGATGGCGAAACTGCCTTCGTTTTGGGGCATGAATTTAGTGTAATTGCCACACCGGGTCACACTTTAGGACATATCTGTTACTTCAGTAAACCTTATCTATTTTGCGGCGACACGCTGTTTTCTGGTGGGTGTGGTCGGTTGTTTGAAGGGACAGCATCACAAATGTATCAATCACTTAAAAAGTTAAGTGCGTTACCTGACGATACACTGGTATGTTGTGCTCATGAATATACGTTATCAAATATGAAGTTTGCTTTGAGTATTCTTCCGCACGATTTGTCCATAAATGATTATTATCGTAAAGTTAAGGAGTTACGGGCAAAAAATCAAATAACACTACCCGTAATTCTGAAAAATGAGCGGCAAATTAATGTTTTTTTAAGAACAGAAGATATTGATTTAATTAATGTAATTAATGAAGAAACATTATTGCAACAACCTGAAGAACGTTTTGCATGGTTAAGGTCAAAGAAAGATAGGTTCTGATAAAACTTTCTTGTCATCGGCTCCGTTCGCCGTTATGATCGGTCGTCTTTTAAGCAACTATTGACACACACATGAAGGCAAAAGCGATATTACTCGCCTCTGTCCTGCTCGTGGGTTGCCAGAGTACCGGCAACGTACAACAGCACGCACAGAGCCTTTCTGCAGCTGGTCAAGGGGAAGCAGCAAAGTTTACAAGTCAGGCACGATGGATGGACGATGGGACGTCTATCGCGCCAGATGGTGACTTGTGGGCTTTCATTGGCGACGAGCTAAAGATGGGAATTCCGGAAAATGACCGGATTCGCGAACAGAAACAGAAATATTTACGCAATAAGAGCTATCTCCACGATGTAACTTTACGGGCAGAGCCGTATATGTACTGGATAGCCGGGCAAGTTAAAAAACGTAACATGCCTATGGAACTGGTACTACTACCCATAGTGGAGAGCGCTTTTGATCCTCACGCAACGTCTGGCGCCAATGCCGCAGGCATCTGGCAGATCATTCCGAGCACGGGGCGCAATTATGGTTTGAAACAGACCCGCAATTATGACGCGCGTCGCGATGTTGTTGCTTCAACAACTGCCGCGCTGAACATGATGCAGCGTCTGAACAAAATGTTTGACGGCGACTGGCTTCTGACCGTAGCGGCTTATAACAGCGGCGAAGGTCGGGTCATGAAGGCAATTAAAACGAACAAAGCGCGTGGGAAATCCACGGACTTCTGGTCGTTACCGTTGCCGCAGGAAACGAAGCAGTACGTGCCTAAAATGCTGGCATTGAGTGATATTCTCAAAAACAGCAAGCGTTATGGCGTACGTCTGCCAACGACCGATGAAAGCCGTGCTCTGGCGCGTGTGCACCTGAGCAGCCCGGTTGAAATGGCGAAGGTTGCAGATATGGCGGGGATTTCCGTCAGCAAGCTGAAGACATTCAACGCTGGCGTGAAAGGCTCCACGCTGGGCGCAAGTGGTCCGCAGTACGTGATGGTGCCAAAGAAGCATGCAGATCAACTGCGTGAATCTCTCGCTTCAGGCGAGATTGCTGCTGTACAGTCGACGCTGGTTGCCGACAATACGCCGCTTAACAGCCGTGTTTACACCGTACGCTCTGGCGACACGCTTTCAAGCATCGCTTCACGTCTCGGCGTAAGCACCAAAGATTTGCAGCAGTGGAACAAACTGCGCGGATCTAAGCTGAAGCCAGGCCAAAGTTTGACGATTGGTGCAGGCAGTAGCGCACAGCGACTGGCAAACAACAGCGATAGCATTACGTATCGTGTGCGCAAAGGCGATTCGCTTTCAAGCATTGCTAAACGCCACGGCGTGAACATCAAAGATGTGATGCGCTGGAACAGCGACACTGCGAATCTGCAACCAGGCGATAAGCTGACGTTGTTTGTGAAAAACAACAACATGCCAGATTCCTGACAAACCAGATAATAAAAAGGCACCGATTCCCCCGGTGCCTTTTTTATTTATGCCGCTTTATGTGCATCTACCATGATGATATCACTGGTGAAAGAGCCATCATTCTGCAAGGCAAAATACGTTCTCACCTCTGTCGATGCGCTCTGTTGGTAAATGCGAATAGCGTCTACTAACGCTTCTGGCGTACGCATTCTCGCGACCCATGAAGAAAATTCCAGCGGTAACTTATCTGTAATTAAATTATCAACTATCAGATTGGCTTCATTGATTAACCTCAACCACTCACCGCTGGCGTAGTTTCGTACGTGAGAGGTATCGCGTAATGCTTCTACCGTCTGTAACCAGATGTCGCGCACTGGGTGGCCCGGAGACATTACGTCCATCACAATCAGCCTACCGCCAGGTTTCAATATCCGGTTCACTTCACGCAGTGCTGCACCAACATCATGCCAGTGATGGGCAGAATAACGGCTGATAACAATATCAAATGCGTTATCGGCAAATGGCTGACTTTCGGCATAACCCTGGCGGGTGGTGATATTTTTCAGTTGCCGGACTTCGGCAGCTTGTGCCACGACATCCAGCATTTGGGCAGATAAGTCATACGCCACCACCGTGCTCACGTTTTGCGCAGCGACAAAGCTGGCATGCCCTGCTCCGCAGCCCATATCAAGTACACTTGCATCAGGATAATCAGCCAGACACACCGCCAGGCGCTGTAAATCTCGTCCGGATGCATGTACGGTACTGGTCAGATATTCGCTGGCTTGAGAGCTAAACTGCTTTTCTACATGGTCATGGTGGGATTGTATTGTCATTGCGCTGTCCTTTTGTTATTTGAGTATAAAAGGGCAGCGCCAAACGTTGGTCTGCCCTGTGGCAGACCTGACATACCTTATTTATCAGGCTTGCCGGGACTGAATTCAACGAGTAGCGGATTGTGATCGGAAGCGCGCGTAACCAGTACAGAAGCTTCACTGACGTTCAGACCACGGTAGAAAACAAAATCGAGCGGGCGACCAAACGCCCGACGGCGCTGATCATCGGTAAAACGCACCTGACGCAGCGACATTTCCCGCGCAAAACGATATAACGCGTTCATCCTTCTACGGCTCCAGGCATTGAAATCTCCCGCCATAATGACCGGGCCGCTGTGGTGAGCTATCTGATCACCAATAGGAAGTAACTGCTTACTATAGACATCCACGCCCAGACTGAAGTTGACGGCGTGTATATTAACCACCATCAACAGGCGGGTGTCAGGTAATGGATAGACCGTCACCAGTGCCGACTTCGCCAGACGCAAAATGGGCTCTCGTTCACGTAACGGGCAGCAATACACTGGATGCGCCGCCGAAAGGGTCATTACGCCAGAAGGATGTTGTGGCAGCACGAAAGCGGGTACCTGATCGGCGGCAAGATAGTTAGCGGTCGCAAACTGTACTAACTCTGGCGTTGTCTGCGCTTCCTGCAATAACACCAGATGTGCATCTTTGCCGTAGTTCTTTAATACCGACAACCATTCAGCGCGTTGCTGTTTGTATATGTTCCACACCAGGATCCGAATACGCTCTTCGGTACTTAACGGTTCTCCAGGTGGTAATGCCTGGCCGATGCTCGCAAAAGACCCCGGCGGTAAGATCCTTTCCGCAGGTTGTCCGGCAACATAGCGCATGGCATAGGTGTTTTTTCGCACTTTTGACTTTGAAACCTCTATTACGTCAACCCTTCCGCACTCGGGAGGGTTCTACTGTTATAGGGATTTTAGCTCACTCTTTCAACGAGCAATTGTATATTGTTATGTAAGCAAGTGCTTACACCGGTCAGAATTTTGCTCATTATTGAGAACATTAAATCGGATGACATATCACGCATCCTGATGGTTTAATGACAAATAAATTCAAAATATCTCTTCTATTTTGCAACAGGAGCAAAAATGAAAGCCACTTCGGAAGAACTCGCCATTTTTGTTTCGGTCGTAGAAAGCGGCAGCTTTAGCCGGGCAGCGGAACAATTAGGGCAAGCAAACTCAGCGGTAAGCCGGGCGGTGAAAAAGCTGGAGATGAAACTTGGCGTTAGCCTGCTTAATCGGACCACGCGACAACTTAGCCTGACGGAAGAAGGCGAGCGTTATTTCCGTCGCGTACAGTCAATTTTGCAGGAGATGGCAGCGGCAGAATCAGAAATTATGGAGACGCGTAATACACCGCGTGGACTGTTACGGATCGATGCCGCAACTCCAGTGGTGCTGCACTTTCTGATGCCGTTAATTAAGCCTTTCCGTGAACGCTATCCGGAAGTCACTTTGTCGCTAGTCTCGTCCGAAACGATTATTAATTTGATCGAAAGAAAAGTGGATGTCGCGATACGCGCTGGTACGTTAACGGATTCCAGCTTACGTGCCAGGCCGTTATTTAACAGTTATCGAAAAATTATCGCCTCCCCCGATTATATTTCCCGCTACGGGAAGCCAGAAACGATCGACGATTTAAAGCAACATGTTTGCCTGGGATTCACTGAACCCGCTTCCCTCAATACCTGGCCGATAGCCTGTAGCGATGGACAATTACATGAGGTGAAGTACGGTTTGTCATCCAATAGTGGGGAAACACTGAAACAGCTTTGCCTGAGTGGCAACGGGATTGCGTGTTTGTCCGACTATATGATCGACAGAGAAATCGCTCGCGGAGAATTGGTGGAGTTAATGGCAGATAAAGTGTTGCCAGTGGAAATGCCATTCAGTGCAGTCTATTACAGCGACCGTGCGGTAAGTACGCGCATCCGGGCTTTTATCGATTTCCTTAGCGAGCATGTAAAAACAGCTCCCGGAGGAGCTGTCAGAGAGGCTTAATCCCATTCAGGAGCCAGACCTTCCGGGCTAACCAGGCGGTCGTTGCAATCCAGTGCGGCGATCGCTTTTTTATCTTCGGCATCAAGCTGTAAATTTTGTGCCTTAAGATTACTTTCCAGGTTTTTACGTTTAGTAGAAGAAGGAATTACTGAGTAACCTTCCCCCATAGCCCACGCCAGAATCACTTGTGCCGGAGTCGCATTGTGTTTAGCTGCGATACGAGCAATAACCTCATCTTTCAGGGCCTTACCATACGCCAGCGTCATATAGGAAGTAATATGGATGCCGTGCTGTTTAGCCCAGGCAACCACTTTACGGTTTTGCAGATAAGGAGAGAGTTCAATCTGGTTAGTAGCGATGTTTTCAGCGCCAACAGCAGCAATCGCCTTTTCCATCAATGGGATCGTGAAGTTGGAAATACCGATCTCACGCGTCAGCCCTTGTTTTTTGGCTTCCAGCAGCGCCTGCATAAACTCTTCAACAGAGACTTCATCGTTTGGTGACGGCCAGTGGATTAGCGTCAGATCAACATAATCGGTACGCAATTTTTGCAGGCTCTCTTTCAGACTTGGGATCAATTTGTCTTTGCTGAGATTTTCAATCCAGATTTTAGTGGTGATGTAGAGTTCATGACGTGGCACGCCACTTTCTGCAATCGCCTGACCTACTGCGGCTTCGTTATCATAGATTTGTGCGGTATCAATTGCGCGATAACCAAGTTCAAGCGCCGTTTTCACAGATGAAATAACAACGTCGTCTTTCAGACGGAAAGTACCTAAACCAAATGCAGGGATAGCCATAATATGCCTCTTTTAATGCTATTTTCGTTAACTGAGGTGATTATGGGCTTCAGACTGTTGAGGAAAAAGAGCGTAAAATGCAGAGGATTTTTGCGATTCTGGCAATAATAGATATACAGACGAAAAAAAACCTCAAGCGTTAACTCGAGGCTTCTTAATAAGTGGCGGAACGGACGGGACTCGAACCCGCGACCCCCTGCGTGACAGGCAGGTATTCTAACCGACTGAACTACCGCTCCACCGAATTCTTTTACAACCACCGGTTTTATGACCGGCTTACTGCTAAATTTGATGCCTGGCAGTTCCCTACTCTCGCATGGGGAGACCCCACACTACCATCGGCGCTACGGCGTTTCACTTCTGAGTTCGGCATGGGGTCAGGTGGGACCACC